>JBKJJB010000200.1:0-2844 GCA_046598235.1 Chitinophagales bacterium | reverse complement strand
AAAGACCTGCATGGCGCGGTAAATGGAAAATTAGTAGTAGAAGATGTTTTTTATAAACCAAATGTGTATGCCGACTTAGTAGTGAATGAGTTCACACTTGGCAACGAGTTGATAGGTGATATAAACGTTGACTCGCGCTTAGATGAATCGGGGAAGAATGTGCTTTTGTATGCTTCCGTAAAAAGTATCAACAACTTTATTGAAGCAAGAGGAACCATTTCATTTGCCGATAAAATTCCTTCAATGAAAATTGATGTAGACGCGCCACGCCTTGGATTAAATTTCTTGAACTATAAATTCTTTACCGAGAAATATGTAAAGAATTGTAGAGGATATGCAGTAGTGAATGCCACCATTGCCGGTCCATTAAAAAAACCTTTACTGACAGGAAGTATAGAGTTAGCAGATGACACGGTAACTGTTTCATTCCTTAATACTACTTATCATGTTGATCATCAAAAAGTAATTTTAGATGAGCATGGTTTCTCGTTCCCTGAACTGAAAGTGTACGATGAACGAAATAAAACCCTCTATGCCACCGGGCGCATCAACCACGAAAGCTTTCGGAAATTTGCACTCGATTTGAGAGTGAGAACCGACAACGGACAATTCATTAATACCACAGCCAAACAAAGTCCAAATTTTTATGGTGTAGTGTACGGGCAAGGAAACATTGCTTTTTCAGGCGATATCAGTAGCCCAACTATAAGAGCGTACGCACGAACTCTTCCCGGAACTTATTGCCGTTTGCCGATTAATTCATCTTACGAAATAAATCGTTACGGATTTTACAAATTTGCCGATCCGAATGCGCCCAAAACTTCCAATATTGTTCAGTTACCACAGCTCAAATTAAATGGAGTTCATTTCATTCTTGATTTAGAAGCAACATCCGATGCCCGCATGGATGTTATTCTTGATCCTGTTGCAGGTGACATACTTACCACTTATGGAAACGGCAATTTGAAGATTGAAATCCCGACAGTAGGGAGTACCACCATTTATGGCAATTACGAAGTTGAGCGGGGTAATTATCTTTTTACTTTGCAAAACATAGTCAACAAGCGTTTGGAAATAACCAAAGGTGGCAACATCAACTTTAATGGCGAAGTGTATAGAGCGGGACTAGATATAAATGCTGTTTATGAAGTAAGAAGTTCTATAAGCGATTTGATTGCGGCTGATTTGGAAGGTGCCAACCTGCAAACAAGAGCTGCTGCTCAAAGCAGAGTTACAGTCAGATTGCTTATGCACTTAACAGGCATACTTCAGCGCCCCACCATTGGTTTCGATTTTCAGGTTGTAGATCCTGATCCAACCATTAAGAGCTACGTAGAACAAAAATTTGCAACCTTAAAAGTAAATGAAAATGAAATGAACAAACAAGTTTTCAGTTTGCTCGTAATGAACCGCTTTTTCCCGGTAAGCAATACAAATACTGTATCGAATTATATTGGTGGAGCAGCTACCAACACGGTTAGCGAGTTTCTTTCTTCACAGCTATCTAATTATCTGGGCAACCTTTTAGATTATACCGGTAACGATGCTTTACAAAATCTGGACTTTAATATAGGCTTTAAGCAATATAACCAAACAACAAGTTTGGAGAACACTTCTACCGGGCTTGATACGCGAAGAGAATTGCAGCTTGCTTTGCAGCAACGGCTATTAAATAACCGCTTAACGATTAATGCTGGCGGCAATTTCGATTTCGGAAACTCAACAAGTATTGATTCTGCAAAGGGGGGAAGAGGCGTAATTCCGACAGGAGATTTTCAGATTCAATATGCTCTTACACCCGATGGCAGATGGCGCGCTAAAGCTTTCAACCGAACCAATTACGACTACTTCAACTCGCGCAACAGTAACCGAACCGGAATAGGCATTTCGTATAGTCAGGAGTTTGATAAACCTTCGGATTTATTCCGCAAACCCAACAAAAAAGAAAAGAAGAAAAAAGTGAAAGTGGAAGCAAAGCAGTAAACAAAAACTGTTTTCAATCTATTCAGCAACTACCTTCTCATATTTGTCTTACTCCATCACCAATTTGTGTTTCATAAATCTCGCATGACAATCCTGTTACGGAAATATATTTTTCGCTCACTTTATTTTTCAATTCTTCTACAGCACTTGAATGAACAATAGCAATGGCGCAACCTCCAAAACCGGCACCTGTCATTCGCGCACCAAGACATCCTTTTATTTGCTGTGCGGTTTCAGCAAGAGTGTCGAGTTCAATTCCTGTAACTTCATAATCATTTTTTAAGGAAGTATGAGAAGCATTCATCAGTCTTCCAAATGTAGAGAGGTCGTTCATACGCAAAACTTTCACAGCTTCTTTTACGCGCAATTGCTCAGTAATTACGTGCCGTGCACGTCTCTTCAAAACTTCATCACTAAGGATATCTACCCAAATCATTTCCGCCTCACACAGATTTTGAATTTCGGACTTTGAAATTTGAATTTGCTTTAAAGCCGCATCACATTCGCCTTTCCGTTCGTTGTATTTCGAATAAATGAGCGTGCGTGGTTTTTTAGTATCCATAATAACCAAGCGATAATCTCCCAGTTCAAATGGGATGTACTCATGTTTCAAGGCAGAGCAATCAAGAAGGATAGCATTATCTTTTCTACCCAGTGTAACAGCATATTGATCCATAATACCGCACTGCACTCCAATAAATTCATTTTCTACTTGCTTGCAAAAATTTGCCAGCCATACTAGATTAGGTTTTGATTCTGATTGGGAGAGTAGCGCATAAGCCGTTAATACTTCTACAGCAGCTGACGAAGAAAGACCTGAACCTTCGGGAAGATTGCTATCAAAGATAATTTCGCAGGCAG
>JBKJJB010000167.1:0-9032 GCA_046598235.1 Chitinophagales bacterium | reverse complement strand
ACATACGTCCGTTTATGTTTGCTACCGAAAAGTTTGTGGGCATTAAACCGGCAGAGCATTTCCGCCTGATTATTTTTACTGGACCTACAGGGGTTTATTACAGCAAACCAGTTAAGGTGTTTATTCATGATAAATATGTGCGTGCATTTCCCGGTGGAACAGGTTATGCAAAATGTGCTGGAAATTATGGAGGGGTCATGATGCCTACCCGCGAAGTTCAGAAAATGGGCTACGATCAAATTCTTTGGCTGGATGGTATTCATCACAAATATTTACAGGAAATTGGAACCATGAATGTGTTTGTTGTAATTGACGGAGTATTGATTACACCTGCGCTCGACCAAGGTACTATTCTTGACGGTGTTACCCGAGACAGTATTTTAAAGCTGGCAGCGAATGAAGGATATGTTATTCAGGAGCGCGATATATCTATTGATGAAGTGATAAATGCATATCACGAAGGAAAACTTCAGGATATGTTCGGAACAGGAACGGCCGCTGTGCTTTCTTATATCAAAGAATTTCATTATAAAGGTGAAAACTATGAACTCCCTAGTTCAGAAGAAAGGGAAGTTTCTCATAAGTTAAAAGAAAGACTTATGTCTATTAAATCAGGTAAAGCTGAAGATATTTTTGGTTGGCTGCATACAGTGCCAGTGGCTGTATTTGCAAATCAGTAAGTTCTTTTTCTGCTTACTACCCGGTATTAAATACTGCCACTAATTTAACGAGTTAGCTTGCATGCCACTTGTTTCTTAAATTATGGTTCTTGCAATTTGTGGCTTTTTATTCTTCAGTAATTTTTTTATTTATTAATTACAGAAACATCGCGCGGACTTACGGGATTATCGGTAGTAAAGTATTCGAATACCAAATTGTTTTTAGTAGCAGTTACCTTAATGGCTCCGAACCGATCGGCATCACACATGTTAACTGTAAAGCGGGCAGGGTCAAGGGGATTAGCATTGCAGCCATACATGCGTTCGTTGCCACTGTTGCCGATAATGAGATACAGGGGCTTGGGGGCACTGTTGTCGGAAATGCGCGCATAAAAATGTTCGTGACCAGCCAGTACGGCATCGGCACCCCAGTCTGCAAAAGGAAACTGCATAGCCGAGGCATTTCCGTGCGGACCGGGTGAATATGGCGGGTGGTGAAACACAACGAGCTTAAATGGTTCGGCAGAAGCGGTGAGCTTATTCTTGAGCCAGTCTTTGACAGTAGCATCCACGCATCCGCTTTTACCGGTATTGAGAGAGTAGAAATGAACAGGTCCCCAAACAAATTCGTAATTGCGTTCATCACCTGGCAAAGTGAAATAGTCTAGGTAAGGTTTAATAGGAGGGGTGGAATAGTTATCGTGGTTGCCCGGAGAAGGGAAGAAGCGGTTTACTTTTTCCTGTGCGGCTTTGCCATTGCAAATGCGGTCGGCAGGGGCATCGGGATTGTAGATAAAATCGCAGTAATGTTTCCCCACATTGTTTACAATGGTTCCGGCACTTCCAAAGGGATAGTTGTTATCGCCCACCGTCACCACAAACTCGGGGTTCCAACTCTTTACCATCTGCGCCACTTCTGCTTCGGAGGGGCTATCTTGTCCGTAATCGCCAATGATGGCAAAGGTGGTGGAATCGCTATTGCGGTTTACCTGCGCTACGGGAAAAGCTGCATCAATCGGAAGTTTTGCGCAGGAAGAAATAAATAGAACACTTACTGTAAAAATTATAAAAGAAGATTTAAACATATTTTTGTTTGTGAGGCGAAAATATAAAACCCTGTAATAGGTTGCCTCTAACCGAATATTTTAAAACCAAAAACCCAATTACCGAGAGTAAGCATATAAATCAGCAGTATGATAATTCCTGCAAGATCAAGTAGTAAACCTGCCTTCATCATATCGCGGGCATCCATTTCGCCACTGCCATATACAATGGTATTTGCGGCTGTGGCAACAGGCAGCATATAACCCAGCGATGCGCTAAAGGTAGCTGTGAGCATTAGCAGTAAAGGGTTTACCCCTAAGGTGGCAGCTAAAGGAATAACAATAGGAAGCACTAACTGAATACTTGCTGTATTCGAAGCAAACTCACTGAGAACGGTAACAAGAACTGCTACACCTAACAGGATAAAAACAATATTCATTCCTTGTAGAACATGTAAGCGCGATGCAATTTCATTACTCAAGCCCGATGATTCAAAACCTTTTGCCATAGCAAAGCCGCAGCCAAATAGCAAAATGATATTGAGCGGAAGTCTCGAAACATCTTTCCATTCTAATAGATTTTCGGGCGAGCTTTTCTCTTCATTGAATGTATCAGGGTCGGCTTGGCGTGATGATGTTTCAGTATTTATGTTTTCAATTCCTTTTCTTTTAGAAGGAATTAGGAACAAGAAGAAAGAGGTAAATATTGCTACGGTGCTGTCTTTGATATAAGAAGCATAGCTACCGAATAACTTACTCCATCCGGGTATTGTAAACGAATCGAGTTTAATTTCTTCGCGGAAAAACCATAGCAAAACTGTGCTTACAAAAATGATAAGCACCACTTTTTCTTCATATAACATTTTTCCGAGTGAGCGATGTTGTTCGCTGATGTAGCTCATATCAAACTGCACATTCCGATGCGGAGGAATAAACATCTTCTTCAAAATAAAATAAGCTACAACTAACAAAGTGGCAGAGAAAGGAATTCCAAACATCATCCAGTTAAGGAATGTAACGGGCTGTCCGTTGGGAAAAGTGCTGGCATACATGCCTGCAAAAATCATATTGGGTGGTGTGCCAACAAGAGTTCCCATTCCTCCAATAGTCGCGCTAAACGATAAGCCGATGAGGATTGCCGATGCAATACTTTTGCGGTGTTCTTCGCTGTAAAGTTCTTTTTGATGCACAATAGCCAGCACAGCAGGTATCAGCATCATTACGGTAGCGGTGTTGCTCACCCAATTTGAAAGAACATAGGAGGTAAGCATTACACCCATCAATATTTTTGCAGGGGTATTGCCTGTAAACATAATGATGCGAAAAGCCAATCGTTTATGTAATCCCCATTTTTCCATAGCATACGCCAGGAAAAAACCGCCCATGAACAGAAAGATGATCTGATCCATGTATTGCATGGCTACCTGTTCGGTTTTCATAATGCCGAAGAGCGGCATAAGGATAAAGGGCAGGAGGGAAGTAACTCCTAAGTGCAGTGCTTCGGTGAGCCACCACACTGCTACCCAGGTAACCACCACCGCCATTAGTGCTGCGGGTTGGGCAACGTTATTATAAGTAAGTAGAAAGTAAACTGCCACAGCAAGCACAGGCGCGGAGAAAATGGCAAGCCACTTTTTAGTCATGGTTTAAATGTAGAAGAATTTTGGAGAGAGGTACTTGCTGCTGCGTATTACAATTTCCCTTTTATCAATCTTTCAATAAATGTTTTTGAATCGAGAACTACAATTTCAGAGAAGTAATAATCCGACACATCTTCGGTAATGATGTATTTGCATTTATTCTTTAAAGCAGAATAATATTCAAGTCCGTCTTCAAAGTCCTTTACTTTTTTGTTGGAGATAGCTTTTGTAACTTCATCGTTGCCTACATTAGTAATGCCAATCTTTTGTGAAAGAATTTCAATTTTCCGTTTTGCTTCATTGGTGCCGCTTTTCTTTTCAGCAAAATAAAAGGCAATGGCAAGGCATAAAGCCGAGGTAGATAACTCAAACCGCTTATCGTCTGCCAAACTCAGTATGCGTGAGGAATAACTAAAAACAGGATATTCTTTATTGAGAACTGAAATAATAATGTTGGCATCTAAGAAAATTCTCAAAGGGCTATGTATTTAATATCTGTGTAATCAGCGGCTGTTATCAGCGCAATCATTGCCGAAGGCATTACTTTTTCTTAGCAAAGAATTCTTCCTTGCGCTTCTTCTTCGAGGGCTTAACTGTTTTGTATTCCATCTCACCTTCGCTAACCATATTTACCCAATCGGAAACAGGCAGGTCTTCTAAATCTGTATGATAGCCCGAAGTTACTTTGCGCAATAAATGCTCGGTTAAACGCGACAAACTAATGTTCCGCTTTTCGGCAAATGTTTTTGCTTTCAAAATAATTTCTTCATCAAAACTTAATGTGATTTTGGCATCCATAACGTTTTCTTTTTTTATACGACACAAAAATAATAGTTATACGTATAAAATGCAAGTTAGGTTGTTTGATTTTCTTGTTTCAACTACTGCGAGGATAGCCGTAGTAGATAAGGTTTGTTACTACAACTTCCCTTCTTTCTTCAATGCTAGGTAAGTCCATACCGCTCCCATAAAATCAACAACTGCAAACAGGATAATATTAGGTGTTACCCAACCAACCAGCCAAAAGGAAGTGAAGAAAATAAGGATAGTAGATCGTATGTACATAGTAACCTTAAAAACAGGGGTTAGTTCGAGGCGGCTAGAGACAATGTAATACACCGAAAGAGCCAGCAACAACATGCCTACTACGCGTATCCAAACTTCGCTGGTGGAAGGCACTCCAAAAAGATTCAGCAACACGTTAGGAAACAGAATGAGGGAAATGCCAAGCCCAACAAGATATAACCCGAAATAGAAAACACTTTTAGCTGAATTGCTCATGGTATTTTTTTTCGAATATAAATTTAATATGGAGAGATTCGTGGGAATGAGCTTATGGCATAGTTCTCGTCAAAAGACACTGCCGGAGAAGATGATTTGATATGTCGCAGCGGGGCTTTGCAAAACTTGTCCTGAACTTATTCCGGAGCCGAATGACTCCGCTACGCCCAATAAAGGATTAAAGAAAAACTTGATTAGCATTTAATCTGCCTTATCACTCTTTCTTCGATTTGCTTTTTCCTTTCGCTCCATTTGCTCCTGAAGATAGGAGCATTTTACAACGCAAATTAAGTTTCCGTCTTTCATCACAGCATTGGTGATTTCAGGACATTTACCTTTTACAGGAGGAATTTGCCATTTCACTAAAGAACCGCAACTGTCGGCTGATGAATGGGAGGTTCCATTAGCAAATATGGTGCTTGCTATAAATATGCTTGTGATTATTGAAATTAGCTTTTTCATACTGTAAATTTTTTGTTTCAGGCACAAAGTAAAATTCACTTTAGCGATACCAGTCTGTTAGCCGTAGGATTGTAACGTTTTTTAGGTTTATCTGCGGAGCGTAGAATTTTTTCCTGACATAATAAAGTCATCTTTTAAATTCCAGAATAGTTACCCTTAACTCTTCATTTAAGCACCTAAAACAAAAACCATGGCAGTAAAATACATTCCCGAAGGATACCACACCGTTACCCATATGCTGATTGTAAACAATGCAGCAGGGCTTATTCAATTTGCAACACAGGCATTTGGTGCCGTTCTCAGGCTTTGCTGGAACCTGCACTATTACCGCTACAGGTTCCTCTGCGAAAGAACCTGGGCCGGAAATCATTCGCAATGGCGTATAAGAAGAGGTTTTTCAATCTCCGATAATCTTACATTGTGAAAAAAAGTATCCGTTTTTAAAACACTCAATGGTTTCCCGCTCAAACAATCGCTTGAAAATAACCGGCTATAAATAGTATCTCCTTTTTCACAACTAAAAACATAACAGCCTGAGTTTATCGTATCGGGTTTTTGTGCTTCCCAATCTTCTATATCATATACATTAAAATCCTTACCCGTAATATTTTTGAAAAGAATCTGATAAACTTTGGGAGCCTTCCAGATATAATCAGGTGCCAGGATGATGGTGCTTTTATCATGTACAGATGATAAAATTCCATTATTCAGACTTTTTATTTGCGCTTCGAAAGGGAGACTTTGCTCATACGCGCGAACTTTGTTTTGCGCATTGTTAATCAGAAATGCAACCGATGAAGCCAGACAAATACTACTAAGCAATGCAATAAAAAACAACTTTGATCCTCGGAATGCAGAAAACGTTAAAGCGTAAAGCAAATACGAGAGCAGTATGGCGGTTCCAAAATTTTGAATGTAAAAAGGCAGATAACCAAAACCGTAACACAGCGAATGTTGGTATTTTAGAGAAGACATAATGAAGATAGACGGTACTATCAAAAGGGTGAGTCCCATTCCTAAAAGTGGTAAACTAAACTGAACTTTTTCTTGTGATTTCCATTTCTGGAGTAGAATAATGCTTACTGAGAAAGTAATGATTGCCACCACAGCAAGTATATTGATTGCAGAAAGTTGGAGGCCAATAATTTTCGGGATTGCCATTTGGCGGTATAAGTTGGATAAAGGAAGGGCGGAAAATAATTGTTTGGCAAGCACTTCAAACATGGCGGATACATCGAAATTAGTCTGAACCCCCTCATAAAATTGCTTCACTGATCTTCTTATACTCAATACGTACAGGATGTAAGTCGTTCCAGAAATGATGAATGGGAAGAGTGAAAGAATTATCTTTTTGGGGTTAGACGAAATAAAAAATGAGCAGATAAAAAGAAAAGGTATAAGCGTTAATCCTACTTCAGAAATTAAGTATGCCGAAATAAAAAAAAGGAGAGAAGTCATGAGAACAAAGAGATTTTCTCTTTTTAAAAACTGTATATAAAGCGAAGTGCATAAAAAGATGCATATGGCTAACGATGGATACATGCCATGTAAACTGGTAAATGGATCATGAAACTGCATACGAAATTGAACCAGAGAACCATAGACTACAATAAAAAAGGGGATTAAGCTCTTTCTGCCTATGGTGAAAAGTAAAAGCACGAAAGAAGCAAGAGCACAAAGATTAAGCGAAAACAGAAATGCTTTATACCGGCTTATCGTTTGAAAATATTTAAACACAATTTCAATCAAATAAGAAGAAAAAGGGGAGTATCGCCCTGTTGATTTTGCCCAGTCAATTAGTCCATGACCTAATGTAAGAATGTTCTGAGCGTAGTAATCTTTTGAGTTTACGCGAAGATGAAAATTATGTAAGTCATCTGAGGATAAAGGGGAATTGATAACAGGGCATAAATAAATTAAAGGCAATGAGAGAATTAATAATGCCAAATAAAGTTTACTGCGTTCTATGAACATTTAGAGATAATGCTTAGTCGATGTTGGTGTTATCACCAACATCGAATTTATTATATTCCTCCACTTGCTCAGCTTTTTCTCGAACGCGGGGTCACGAAACGGAGACCCCGCAGCTAAAAAGCCCATGTCTTTTAAAAGTCAGAGACTTTCTTTATTGAAACTTCCAAGTGCGCTTCGCTTCACACTTGGAAGAACGTCATAAACAGCAGAATTAGGAAGGGCAAATATCTTTTCATATATAGGGAGTTAAGGTACCGCTACCTTACCGATCGCAATTTTTTTTGACCAACAACAAATGTGCGGTTTGCTTGTTGGTGACGCATCGCAAAGCCGATGCAAACACCAAGGGCGAAAATTCATTCTCAGTAATAGATAATTTAGGATTATCTTGAAATAACCAGTTTCCTTTCCTGTACAATCTCATCTGATTTTACCAATACAAAATAAACTCCCGGCAGAAGGTCGGCCACATCAATAGAACCGATGGAAGGAACATTTTCTCTTATGTAAAGGCAATGCCCAAGCATATTGAAAATCCGGATTTGATTATCCGTTGCCGATTGAAGATTTGTTTTGATGGTTAACTTTGTAGCAGAAGTAGTAACCGGGTTAGGGTAAATTTCCAATCCCTTTAAAGAAGCCGCAGGTGAATTGATGTCTGTAGCACCGGTAACCGTTATCTTACCTTTCATTCCTGAGGTACCATGATTGGTGCATACGTAATAGTATGTCTTTGCTTGGGTTAATACCATCATTCCTCCACCGGTTGGGAGACTGAATCCACCATTGGACAAAGTGCCATTGGCCAGCCATGTTGCCTCGCTTACTTCTGAAGCAGTGTGAAAAGATGAAAGAGAAAAAACAACGGTATCGCCTGTAACCGCAGCAAAACTATCTAGCGAAAAAATGTAACCTGTAATCACGCCTGAACTAATAACTGTGTGTACTGTACCAAATCCCGTTTTACTTATTAATGTAAATAATGTTACGAAAAATACTAAGTAGATTTTTGTTTTCATATTGTCTGATTTTATTTTGTTAACCATACAGTTGACAACCAAATGTAATAACAAATCATTATTGACCGACAAAACTTTAGCCTTTCATGCTCCGAAGTAGAGTCTTACTATTAGAGTACTTTGCACTAAGTTAGTTTGCTTAGGTCTGCTTGTTCGTGACGCATCGCAAAGCCGATGCTATAACACCAACAAAGGCGAAAATATTGGTGTTATCACCAACAGTTTGGTTGGGTTTGTTTTTGAGTTGTAGGCTATCAAAGGAAACTTAGTATTCGCCTAATCATAAAAAGTATAATCCGAAGTTTTCATCTCTTTTATCAGTCCTCTTACAGCCCCCTTTACTCCTTTCTTAATTACAAGTCCTATTTTATCTTTTTTCGACTGGCTCTTTCCTGCATCTCTGGTATAAAACGAGTTTGAAATTAGCAACTTACCGTTTTTATCGAACAATTTCAATTTGACTTCACTATCGAAGGACGGATAAGTCCCGAGCGGTATGGGGAAAATTAAGATACCGGTAAAATAACTTGTATTTGTTGGAATCAGGTTTATAGACGAAAGAATGAGCCCGTCTATTTGCTGACTATCGCATAAGCGAATTATTTCATTTGTGTCGGGATGGAAGAAACTAATGTGTTTATTCAGATATAAGGCGCTGTCCCTTTGAAACTCCTGCCAACTGGATGTTATAGAAGAGTGAAACAGTTCATTTATTATCGAATAATTTTCTTGGGAGATAGAATCAGAAGTCAGATTAACGAAACCAATCCTGTTTACTGTTATCTTTTGCGGAGTTTTATACAAAGTTGTAGTCGCATTATAAGCACACCCGACTATTGATAGAATCGGCAATAATAGAACAAGGCGAAAGTGAGCCTTCATAAGTATGGACTATTTATACTCCTCCACCTCCTTTACAATCTGCTCCACAAATGCACCGATAGATATTACTCC
>JBKJJB010000386.1:0-6044 GCA_046598235.1 Chitinophagales bacterium | reverse complement strand
TTCCTGAAACAATATCTCGATGAAAAGAATCTTGTATTTCATCAACAGCCATCAGATAAACTGAACTTTATTAAACAACGGCAAATAGAAAACAACAAAGTGATGATGCTGGGTGATGGATTGAATGATGCAGGTGCCCTCAAACAAGCAGATGTCGGTATTGCCATCAGTGATGACGTAAACAACTTCTCCCCAGCCTGCGATGGCATTATCGAAGCAACACAGTTTCCCAAGTTGAATTCTTTCTTACAGTTTTCAAGAGATGGGGTGAACATCATCAAAGCAAGTTTCGTCATCTCGCTTCTCTACAACCTGTTGGGCTTATCCTTTGCTGTGCAGGGAACCATGAGTCCTATTGTGGCGGCTATACTCATGCCTGTCAGTTCTGTAACGATTATCATGTTTACCACGCTTGCTGCTAACTTTTGGGGGAAACGAAGAGGGTTCTAGTTGCAATACCTTCTGTAACTAATGTTACCAAAGAACACCTTCCTTAATCGCATCTTTGCATCGTCAAACAAAACAATCCATCATGATAGAATTCATCAAAAAATATAAACTCACTTTTCTTGGTTTAATAGTGAGTGCAATAGGCGGTTATCTCTACTACCATTTTGTAGGATGTGCCAGCGGAACTTGCGCCATTACTTCAAAACCTTTGAGCAGCACTTTGTATGGAGCTATGATGGGCGCAATGCTTTTCAACACTTTTCAAAAAGAAGAAAAACCAGTTAACGAAAATCAAAATCAGTAATCATGAACAACAATCAAACAATTGTAGATGTAAGAACGCCCGGAGAATTTATGGGCGGACATGTAGAAAGAAGTATCAATATTCCATTACAGGAAATTCAGCAACGTATTGAAGAAATTAAAGTGCTGCCCCAGCCTATTATCTTTTGCTGTGCAAGCGGCAATAGAAGCGGACAAGCCACTTCTTATTTGAAAAGTTTAGGTTTTGAATGTTCTAATGGCGGAAACTGGTTAGACCTCAATTAATCTCATTACATAAAAACAAAACAACATGATAGAAACAATCAAACAGCTTTTCGGCTTAGGTCCTAAGATAGATTACAAAGAACTGATTAAGCAAGGTGCTACGATTGTGGATGTGCGCACCAAAGCTGAATATCAGCAAGGGCACATCAAAGGTTCGGTAAATATTCCTTTAGACACGCTGGAGAATAACTTCAAGAATTTGGATAAGAATAAACCTGTAATTACCTGCTGCGCATCAGGAATGCGAAGTGCAAGTGCAAAAAGAATTCTGCAATCGCATGGATTTACAACGGTAGTGAATGGCGGTGGATGGCATTCGCTTCTTCAGCATAAAAAATAATCATGATAACACAAACCCTCTTTACCAATTGGCATTTCATGCGCTGGCTTCGCCTCGCGGTGGGAATTTATGTCGCAGTACAAGCGGTGCAAATGCAGGATACCATGCTGGGATTTTTCGGGGCATTCTTTTTGATTCAGGCTGTGACCAATACAGGTTGTTGCGGAGTGCAAAGTTGCGCGGCACCGATACAAAAAAAGAATTCAGATAAAATTGAAGAAGTGGATTTTGAAAAAAATAAAATAAAGCTAAAATGGAAACAACAGAAAAAACAAACTCGTTTGCCGACTTGATTAATTCAGATACCCCGGTGCTGGTAGATTTCTCTGCCGAGTGGTGCGGCCCCTGCAAAATGATGGCGCCTATCCTGAAAGATCTTGCAGGTAAAATTGGAGATACCGCGCGCATCATCAAAATTGATGTAGACAAAAACCCGCAAGTGGCTTCGGCATATCAGATTCAGGGAGTGCCTACGCTTATCCTGTTTAAAAACGGGCAAGTAAAGTGGAGGCAGAGCGGAGTAGTGCCCGCAGATTTTTTGAAACAGATTATTCAACAACATTCATAATATGAAAAAGACATTCGTATTTCTATCCTTATTGGTAACGCTCGTTATAAACAGTTGTTCAGGAAGTTCAGAGCCGGGACAAACCGCTAACTACAATTTAGTTGCTGTTGGCTTTGCGGAGAAAATAAATGAATTGTCTTCTGCACCCGTGATTGATGTGCGCACAGCCGGTGAATTTGCAGACGGACATTTGCTGAAAGCAAAAAACATTGATTGGGAAGGCAGCAATTTTGAAGGCGGCATCAATGAACTGAATAAAGAAAATCCCGTTTTTGTTTATTGTCTGAGTGGAGCAAGAAGTCATTCGGCTGCTGAAAGAATGCGTTCGCTTGGTTTTAAAACCGTGTATGAATTAAGTGGTGGCATTATGAAATGGCGCGCTGCAAATCTGCCGGAAGAAAACCCCAACAACACTGGAATGACAACTGATGAATTCAACCAGCTATTAAACACCGACAAAAAAGTGCTGATTGATTTTTATGCTGACTGGTGCGGTCCTTGTAAAAAAATGGCTCCTTATCTCGAAGCTATGAAAACAGAAATGGCAAATTCGGTAGTTATTATTCGTATTAACGCGGACAAAAACCAGAGTCTTGCAAAAAGTTTGAAAGTGGATGCACTGCCTGCATTGTTTCTATACAAGAACAAACAAAGCACCTGGAAACACACGGGCTTTATTGAAAAGGAAGAATTGGTGAAGAGTATTCAAGCTAACTGATTTGTATAGATAGCTTCGCGCAAAAAATTAAAACCATGTTCAGCAAAGGCGATAAACTATACAGCATTGTAGGAATGAAATGCCCCCGTTGTCACGAAGGCAAACTATGGCGCAGCCCTTTATACAAATTGAAATTTTACGACATGTATGAAAACTGCCCCGTGTGCGGATTGAAATACGAGCAGGAGCCCGGCTTTTGGTATGGAGCCATGTATATGGGTTATACTTTCAGTTCGGGGGCATTGCTGATTGTGATGCTGATTACCCTGCTGGTTTTAAAATGGGATATCCCGCACATACTTACAGCCGTTGGAGTTACCGCAGTTATAGGCTTTACTTTTAATACGCGCCTGTCGCGCTCGGCTTGGTTGAATATAATGGTGAGCTATAACCCCAACTGGAAAAAACAAAACGAAGAGCGCGAAAAGAAACGTGAAGAACTTCGCGCACAGGGAATTAATGTAGATGAATCAAGTTCACTCACCAGCCAGGGGCATCACGGATTTGAATCGAACAATAAGATTTTAAAAATTTAAACAACAGATATATGGAACCTCATGCTTATAACGTAAACATTGAATGGACAAACGACCGCAAAGGAATTATGTCCTCACCCGAATTAAATCAGAGTATTGAAATAGCTACCCCACCGCAGTTTCCAAAAGGGGTAGAAGGAGTTTGGTCGCCCGAACATCTTTACACCGGTTCGGTAGGAAGTTGTTTTATGACAACATTTCTTTCTATTGCCGAGAATTCGAAACTTGATTTTGAATCACTCAACATTGGTTGCAAAGGAATTTTAGAACAGGTGGAAGGAAAATTGCAAATGACAAAGGTTGAACTGCAACCGGTAGTTACCATACGACATGCAAAAGACCATGACAGGGCAGAAAAAATTTTACGGAAATCAGAAGCAGCCTGCCTTATATCGAATTCGATAAATTCTAAAGTAGAAATCAAAACAAACATTCTTGTTTCCTCGGACGAACTGCGCGTAGTGTGAAATAATGTTTGGTGTGTGGTGAAGCAGAGACTCGGGTGACCGCGCCTCTTGCGTTTTGACAATTGGCATTGACCACAATGTGCGCCTTTGAAGACGGAGAATATTTTTTACTTTAGAGTTATGAAAGTTGTTGAGCACACGTTGCCTGTAAAATTTGAACAAATACTTACGCTGGTGTATCAGTGTACCGCTGAAGAAAAGAAACTTTTATTTCGCGAGTTGATGAACGATTCTTTGCAACTAAGTATAGCGAGCGAAAAATCGTTGGCTAAAGATTGGTTGAGCAAAGATGAAGACGAAGCCTGGAAAGACTTATGAAGCGCGAAGTTGTCATCATTCCATTTCCTTATTCTGATTTATCGGGGATTAAAAGGCGACCGGCTTTAGTCATTGCTGATTGGGGAGGCGATGATGTAATATGTTGTCAAATTACCAGCAAGCAGAGCAAAGATAATTTAGAAGTACCCCTGAATAATTCTGATTTTGAAACAGGAAACCTGCCGGTGAACAGCAACATACGCCCGAATAAAATTTTTACTACTCATAAACCCGGCATCATTCGTTCTGCCGGAACTATCTCTCAGAAAAAGTATGATGAAGTGATAGACGCAATTACCAAACTTATTGGCTGAGTAACATTTGATGAGTTTCGTCCGAAAATATGCTCCGCATTTTCGGACAGGCTCTGCGCGAAAGGCAGTGCTTTTGTTGGGAAGGGTGGTTGTTAAAGTTTTTTCTTGTTCTTTTGGCTTGAACCAAAAGAACCAAAAGTTCAAGGCTGTGAGGCTTTAGGCTAAAAATTATTTCAGAAACCTAAACTGCACAAACTTGTGGCGCGATGGATGGCGGTCTTTTATAGAAAAGGTAGTGGCGCGCCACTTCGAACAGTGTGCAGTTTTTAACGGTTTCTTCCATAATTTTTTTAACGCCTAAATCCTCAAGGCCGGAAGAAGTGGGTTTGCCTCGAAACTTCTGAAGCGCTACGCACCCACGCAAGGGCTGGCGAAATGAGGAGGGTGATTAGCCTAAACTGTTGTTGGTATGCAATCAAAGAAGAGAGAATATTTAAACAGTGTTATTTGGTTTATTTTAGATTTGGTCACTACAAACAAATTCAACTATATGAATTTATTAAAACCAACCCTCCCCGTACTCTTTCTTTTATTTTTTGTGATAGGATGTAGTCCCATTAATTACGTACAGGTTTTTAAAACGAAGCCCACCTCTGAGATAACAATAGAAGATGATGCTTATATTTTTGAAAATGATTCACTGAAAATCAGCTATGATTTTTGGCAAGAGCATGGTCTACTCTCATTCACCGTTTATAATAAACTGAATATACCTCTTTATATCGACTGGCGTAAATCATCCTATGTTAGAAATGAACAGAAATTAGATTACTGGAATGATATAGAAACAACCAATGCTTCAACAGAATATAAAACATATACTTGGGGTGGTAGCAGGTCATATTATAATAATGGACCACTTCCAGGTCCTGCAACTATTAATTCGAGCGTTAGTAATGGCTCGGCAAACACAACTGCAATAAAAACAAAGCCTGAAAGGATTACTTTTCTTGCTCCCAAGTCTAAAATTTCAAAACAACAATTTGTTTTGTTTCCAGAAGCCGGAGTGCGATTGAGCAGTGAAACGGCAAAGTACTCTAAATTAAACAGAACTGATGACACAGCGAAAATGACAACACTTATTTATCGTGACTACCCTCCCGATGAAACAATATTGGCATTCAGGAATTTTTTAACTCTTTCAACATCAGAAAATTTTGCAAATGAATTTTATGTGGATAATGGGTTCTACTTGAACAGAATTCTAACAATGGATTTAAGGCATTTTTTAGGTCCAAACCATTACAAGTATGAATTACCTTATGCTGATTCACGTTATTTCTATACCGAACTATCTCGTGAATCTTCTCTTTACTTTAATAGCAAAGAATTCAAATCTCACATTAAATAAGAAAAACAGACAGCTCCTAACGGAGCGTAATTGATTTTTGATTTCTTATTTCTACAAACAGGTTGCTCCGATGGAGCAATGGGAACAATTTTTATTTTACTCCGTTAGGAGTTTTCTGTTTGTAGCATTGGTAATAATGGGCGTGTTGCGCACCGTAGGTGCCGCCTGTCGTATTTCAGAAAATTATTCGATCCATTCGAATAAATATTTTTCATCGTATTCAACCTTAAATTTTTTGAGGAAGTCGATGTATTCTTCGCGAAAGGTTTTGTTACGATGATGTTCTTCCTGATTTAAAATGTATTTGACGACTGCATCAATGTGTGATTGGGAATATGAGAAAGCCCCATAACCTTCCTGCCAATTAAATTTTCCGCGCACAAATTTTTTCTCAGTAATGAATGAAGATGAATTGGTTTTGATGTCGCGCACT
>JBKJJB010000378.1:0-2549 GCA_046598235.1 Chitinophagales bacterium | reverse complement strand
GCGATTCTTTAGAGCGCGTTTATAATCCTCTCCTGTTTGGATACAAGTTGAAAGATGAACTGAAACCAGTTATCAGTAATCTGAAATTTTATCCAATGGATGATTTGAAAAATAAGTGTGACGGTTACCGTGCAAAAATTATTAAGGATAAGCAAGGCAACTATGAAGTAACAGGAGGAGTGGTGAAATTAAATTCAGCTCATATAGGTTTCTCGGTAAACACGTACGATGTAACGAGCCTATCGGAAGCACATGTGGGTATTTACAATATGACGGTGTTCGATGGAGATAAAATGATTTATCAATACAAAGCCGACATAATTTCTTTCCCTGATAAAAGATGTGTGTTAAGTCATATTGATTATCCCATTTTCACGAACGAGTCAAGAAAATGTTTTCACAAATGTTTTGTAGAGCCGGGAAATCAATGCCCTCTTTATTCCGGCTTGCTGAATGCAGGCGTAGTTGATTTAAGCAATGGCAAACCGCACGATATTCATATTGAAGTAAGTGACTATGCAGGAAATATATCGCTCATAAAATTCAAATTGCAAAACGATAAGGCAAGCACTTTGTTCAAAGCCAAAGAATTAAAGTACACCACCCGCTTTGATTACGACCACGATAATGAGTTCTCTAACTCCGATGTAAGAATTAAAATTTCCAAGGGCTGTCTGTTCGATAATGTGTTCTTCAATTATTCATCAGCTCTTTCTACCGAACCGAATATTTTTTCAAAAATTTATCAGCTTGATAACAGCAATACTCAGGTGCTCGATTGGTTCGATCTTTCTATCAAAACAGAAAATCTGAATCCTTCTCTTGCCGATAAAGCTGTTGTTGTTTTAAAAGATGGAGCAGGAGCCACTACTTCACGCGGAGGAAAGTTTGAAAAAGGATTTATGGTAACCAAAGCACGCGATTTCGGGACCTACTATGTGCGATTAGATACAACCAAGCCACAAATAAAAATTCTGAATGTAGTGAGCGGACGAAATATGCGTGCCTACAAAAAGATTCTTGTGAAGATTACCGATAACCTTTCAGGCATTTCAGATTTTGACACCTATATAGATGGCAAATGGGTATTAACCAGTTATGATGCAAAGTCTGCTACACTAACCCACACCCTTGACCAAAAACTTCCTACAGGCGAACATATTTTTAAAACAGTTGTTGTTGATGAAAGGAAGAACGTTGCAGAGTATTCGGTTAAATTTGCGATGTAAAAAATGTACAGGCAAACTTATGATAACACTAAAGGCGGGCGACAAAGCCCCTGCCATTAAAGCAAAAGATCAGAACGGAGATATTATCACTCTCAAGCAATTTGAGGGTAAAAAAGTAATTCTGTACTTCTATCCCGAAGATGATACGCCTGTTTGCACGGTAGAAGCCTGCAACTTTCGAGATAATTTTTCTGTCTTGAAGAAGAAAGGATATGAGATAATTGGAGTAAGCCCAAACTCTTCTGAATCTCATCAAAAATTTATTTCAAAATACAAACTTCCATTCACGCTGCTGGCTGATGAGGATAAGAAAGTAATAAACGACTACGGAGTTTGGGGCTTAAAAAAACTATACGGCAGAGAGTATATGGGCATTCATAGAGTCACCTTTGTAATTGATGAAAAAGGAAAAATTGAGAAGATAGTTGGCAGAGTGTTGTCGAAGAAAGCAACCGACCAGGTGCTGAAACCCTAAATCACTTGAAGATTCCTTCCCCTTTATTGAAAAACATTAAAGCAGAATGATTTTTTATTTTCTTTGCCCACTTTCAAATTAAAAGCATTCTATAAACCTATGAACAAAAAGTATTTACTCCTTAGTTTATTTCTTATTGCGGCACTTGCAACGGTTACCACCACCAAAGTAAATTCAAAAATTACTTCGCCACCAGCGGGCACTTCAGGCGACCCTTTTACTAATGCTACTTGTGCGCAAAACGGCTGTCATCCTTCACCCGCTAACAACGCAACCTCAAGTGAACTTACTTTAACCATAGGAACAGGAACCCCCACCACTCCACTCGACAACAGCTTTACGTATGTAGAAAATACCACCTATAATATCGGTTTTCTTATCAATGCTTTTACCGGCAGATATGGTTTTCAAATGACCTGCTTAGATGGCGCTAATGCTAAAGCGGGCACTTTTGCCGTGAGCAATGCTGCCACTACTAAAATAAATACGAACGGTGGCTTGGGAACCCGACAATACATAGGGCACTTAAATGCAAGTGCAACAAAAAACTGGGTGTTTAAATGGACTGCTCCGGCTGCCAGTACTGGTTGTGTTACCTTTTACTATGCTTTTAACACTGCCGATAATGATAACAATCCTACAGGTGATATTATTTACAAAAGTTCAGTTACCATTTGTGCTAACACATTGGGCGTAGAAAATATTTCAGATAAAATTTCTGCTTTAAACATTTTACCAAACCCGGTTTCAGATGAATTTCGTATATCCTTTGAAATGAAAGAAGCTAACTCGGTTTCTTCTCAACTTTATTCACTTGACGGAAAAGTTTGCAAACAACTGATGAA
>JBKJJB010000176.1:0-10989 GCA_046598235.1 Chitinophagales bacterium | reverse complement strand
CGTTCGGAATGACAAAGCGGAGGAGATGGAAATTCTCACCGCACCCGCCAACGATATACAAGCCATTAAAAATATTTGCACCAATGCCGATGCAGTAATTGTAGTTGCCGGCACTACTTACAAAGACGAAGGCGAATTTATAGGCAACGGTGAAATACGCGACCGCAATAACCCCGACAAGAAAAATTTTATTACCCGCACTGGCATACTTGGGGTGGGTGGCGATAGAGAATATCTGCATCTGCACCAAAAGGATATAGATGTTATTCATGCCGCTTCTTCTGTAAACAAAAATATTGTGGTGAGTTTGGTGGCGGGAAGTGCTGTTACGGTAGAAGAATGGCACGAAGAAGTTCCTGCCATTATCGAAACATTTTACAACGGTATGGAAGGCGGCAATGCACTAGCGCGAATTTTATTTGGCGATGTAAATCCTTCGGGCAAACTTCCTTTTACGGTGCCAAAATCAGAAAGCGATTTGCCTGCTTTTAATTCGTTTGATACTGCTGTTGATTATGGTTACTATCATGGCTACACGCTTTTTGATAAAGAGAAAAAAGAACCGCGCTATCCGTTTGGTTTTGGGTTGAGTTATACGCAGTTTCAAATTTCAGATTTGATTATAAAGAGCGATACCATCGCTCAAAGCGATGGTATCGCTGTGTCGGTTAAAGTAAAAAACACCGGAACCAAAGCAGGTGCCGAAGTAGTTCAACTATACATCAGTTTTCCTGACTCTAAAGAACAGCGCCCCGAAAAACTTTTGCGGGGTTTCATCAAGGTATATCTCAAGGCAGGCGAAGAGCGCAGAGTAGAATTTACTGTTACCCAAAAAGATCTAGGGTTCTTCTACCCCGATATTAATGGTTGGGGTTACGACAAAGGCAAGTATGAAGTATTGATTGGCAACTCCTCGCGCGATGAAAAGATGCTGAAGAGGGCGTTTGTAGTTGAGTAATTTGTTTTACTTACTTTTATGGAAAGGAATTTTATGAAATGGGTTTACCGGTTTATACTTCCTATTCTCCTTTTACTTTCTGCGGAAGCAAAGTCGCAGGCGTATACTTATCATCCATTTCCTGATTCGAATGCAGTGTGGGAACAATGGCAAGTAATTTACCCAATGGGAAGTTATACTCCATTGCCTAAACACTACTATTATAATGGTGATACGGTGATAGACAATACGAGCTATCATAAACTGTTTTACTTCAGGTATGGTATTAATGCTTTTCATGGGCTGATTAGGAGCGATACACTTAAAAGAACTTTTTTTCGATGGAATAATTCCGATGATTCTATTGAGCATCTTATTTATGATTTTTCTTTAATGCCTGGTGATACGTTATTCGATTTAATAGGGCATATATGTTCTATTAACCCAATCTATAGTGATTTTCATACAATTATTGATTCTAAAGACACGATAACGTTATTAGATGGCTCCATACGAAACAAGTTCAACGTTAGAATTTTTTATTGCGGACAACTTCACTATTCATCCGCTTGGATAGAAGGTATTGGTTGCTTAATTGGACCTACGACTATTTTCATGGGTTACTATGGATTCAACGCTACTCTTTGTCAATTCAAGTATGGCAACGCCATTGTGTATCAAAATACATTTGCTCAGTGTAATTATTTTTCGAGCACTGATAATTTAGAAGAAGGAAATAAAATTCAAATCACCCCCAACCCTTCCACTACTTCCTTCACTCTCCAACTCAGCTCCCCACCAACCACTCAAACCTACTTCCTACTTTACGATGCCCTTGGCAGGCAGGTAAAGCGCGAAGAAATTATCTCCACCACCACAACTATCAACCGAGATAATCTGCCCAACGGTATTTCTTTCTGGCAGTTGCAAGCCGGCAATGAAATTTTAGGGAGAGGTAAGGTGGTGATGGAGTAATCTGCACAGTTTACAATTTGCAAACTTTCTTTTTTATCTTTGCTTTTGGTTATGCGCATTATTGCCAAGTCTACTCTTAAAAAATTCTGGCTTAAACATGCCGATGCAGAAGTTCCTTTACAGAGTTGGTATAAATTGGTTTCAGAAGCGGGTTGGAAACCTCCGGCAGAATTAAAACAGGATATTAAAAGTGCCAGCATGGTTGGAAACAATAGGGTAGTGTTTAATATTAAGGGGAACGACTATCGGTTAGTAACGTATGTTGATTTTAAATTTCAGATTGTTTTTGTGCTGTGGTTGGGTACGCATAAACAATATGACAAGGTTGACGTAAAAACTATTACTTATGATAAAGGTGATTAAAACAGAAAAGGAAAACGAAAAAGCATTAGCGCGTATTTATGCGCTGATGAACAACACCAAAAAGAACACACCCGAAGCCGATGAATTGGAACTGCTCACAGTGTTGGTAGAAAAATATGAGAGTGAACACTATCCTATTCCTTCGCCTGACCCGGTGGAGTTTCTGAAATATGTAATGATAGAGCGCGGATTGCAACAAAGCGACTTGGTAAAATACATTGGCAACAAAAGCACTGTATCGCAGATAATGAGCCGCAAACGAGCTATGACTGTTGAAATGATTAGAAAGTTAAGCCGTGGTTTGAGCATTCCGGTGGAAGGTTTGGTTGGGGTTTGAAGTGGCTGCATTTGCCAAAACAAAAACCCCCGAACAATTTGCCGGTTCGGGAGTTTCGCAAAAAAGACTTTCCAAGTTTTAAAAACTTACCTTATCGGTGGTTGTGCCACCCATCCGAAATAGTTCCGGCTGGTGAGAGAACGCTTTTTACTAAAGCAGGTTAAATGAGCCCTTCCAAAAACCTATCCCCGCAAGATTAATTTATTTTGGCGCTGCTTTCTGCGGAAGAATAATGTCCATACACAAACTGCTTTTTTTTATTGCTGTAAACATCGCAACCACTTCTGCTGTTATGGCGCAGGTTACTTTTAAAGGCAAAATTGAAAACGTACCCATTACAGCCGTTAATAAAATTGCTGTTGAATATTTTTCGGATGACCGCTGGCTCGAAATGGATAAAATAGAATTAGCAGCCGACAAATCGTTTCAAAAAACAATTACAGGCAATCATGGTCAGGCACGTTTGCGCATGTGGGGACAAGCCGTTAAGTGGATAGATTTTATTATGCCTCTTTCTTCTTCCGACACGGTTCTTGATTTTGGAACCATAGATTATAACTATATAGACGGCAATCCAGCTAAACTTAAAAGCAAAGAGGGCGAAGCATATTATCTGCTGCTCACTGACTATAAAAAATATCGTGTGCTGCGTGATAGTATCGCTAAATCCGATTCGCTTCCTGCGTCAGCCAAAGCACAACTGAATAAACAATTAGAAAAAGCAACCACTGAATTGAATGAGCGATGCAAAGAAACTTCCGCAAACAATAAAGGAACTTTAACGGGCGATATAATTGCCAACCTGTTGTATGTGCCGGTTAAAAATGATTACTCATTCGATAAAAAAATTACATCATTATCTCAAGAAGATTTTGAGCGGGAACATCTCATCGATCGCCTTCCAATGGGCGATAAGCGCTCGATGCTGCACAACGGATTGGTGAGGGCGCTCAATAATTATTTCAACAAATTTCCGAAAGCAGATTTGGTGTATTCGCAAATGTTTATTGATAAAGTAATGAGCAGGCGAAGAAGCAACGAAGAAGTGAACGACTGGCTTTTTCGGTATCTGCTGCTTAAATCTGTAGGCAACCGAGATGATGCTTCCATTACTTATTTGCTCAAATGGTATTCCCCCTATTGCTCAGTAGATGAAATAAGTGTGGATGCTTCCACAAAAACTTTGTTGAACGCGCTCAATAATTGCGAGGTAGGCACACGAGCGTTCAATCTTTCGCTGCCCGACAGCAGCGGCAAATTGATGGCCCTTGCTGATATAGCAGCACAAAACAAATTAACGCTGTTGTTTTTCTGGCGTTCCGATTGTCAGCACTGCCGCGAGTTTGAACCTGAGCTGGCAACGCTGTATAAAAAATATAAACCGCTGGGCTTAGAAGTAATAGGTATTTCAATTGATGCAGAAACCACTAGCTGGAAGAAATACCTCAGCACCACTCCTATGGAATGGATTAATCTGCATCCTTCTACCAATCAGCAGCGTGGTTATTTAAACAAGAATTTTCCGGTGCCTGGCACTCCCACACTTATTGCACTGGATAAGAACTATGTTGTAAAAAGCCGCTTGGTAGTTAGGGCAACATTAGAAAAATACCTACAACAGGAATTAGAACATTAAAAATAGCTGCTATCTATATTCGAAGCAGAAGGGTTCATTCAAATTTCGCTATTTAGTTTTGTGTCCATTCTCGCAGAGTCCCGAAGCGGAGACTCTGGCCTTTAGATTTGTACTTTAAATAATAGTTAGCTTACAAAAGAAAACAGCAGAGGTGAACTAAAGACTCTGATAAGTTAATGACTTATCCCCCGCATTAGTCCTCTGCTGTTAGTTGAACAAGCGCCAAATAGAATGTTGGGCTCACGACCCGTTAAAGGCTTTAGCGTTCTTCAACAACTATTATTCACAGTTAAAAACAAATCTATGAAAAAGCATTCGGTTTTTATCGGAGTAGATGTTTCCAAAAGCAAGTTTGATGTTTGTGTATTAGAATCAGAAACCCATCTCGTTCTACTTCAAACTACTTATGAGAACACGAAGAAGGGAATTGGGCAGATGCAGAAGCAACTGCTGAAGGAAATGAAAACAGAGCAAGACACCTGGTTGTTTTGTATGGAACACACTGGTGTTTATACCATGCCACTGTGCTGCTTTCTTTCTGACCATAGGTTAGATTATGCGTTGGTGTCGGGCTTAGAGATTCATCGTTCTTTGGGATTGAAAAGAGGAAAGAGTGACAAAGCAGATGCAAAGGATATTGCCCGCTACGCTTGTCTTCATGCATCTGAAATCAAGCTGTATGAACTGCCGGAAAAGATTTTGCTGAAACTTCGTTTGTTGCTTACGCATCGTGAACGATTATTGAAAGCAAAGAAGATGTTTGCCGCTACCGAAGAAGCAAATGAGTTTATGGATAAACTTATATGCAAAGAAGTAATGAAAGATAGCCGCTCACTGGTCAATCAGTTCGATAAAAAGATTGAACAGGCAAACCGGCAGATACAAGAATTGATTGAATCTGATGAGCAACTAAAAAGCACTTATCAATTAGTTTCCTCCGTTCCGGGTGTTGGACCGCAGATTACTTGCTATCTGCTTATTCATACCCGTTGCTTTACTTCCTTTGACAATGCCCGACAGTTAGCCTGCTTCGCTGGTATTGCTCCGTTCGAATACAGTTCCGGTTCCAGTATCAGAGGCAAAACAAAAGTCAGTCATTTAGCCAATAAGAAACTGAAATCGCTGTTGAGCATGGGAGCTTTAAACGCGAAGAGAACAGATCGTGAATTAGGATTGTATTATCAACGAAAAGTAGCAGAAGGTAAAAATGGAATGCTGGTAATGAATGCTATCAGGAACAAACTAATTGCACGGATATTTGCTACCGTTAAGAGAGGAACTCCTTACGTGCCATTAATGCAGTTTGCTGCCTGAAAATTTAATTCAACATTCGGTTGGAATTATCATAGAATGCTGCTGGAAGTTTGTTTGTTTCTGTAAGTGCGGTTGCTTCCAGCTATTGGAAGTGTCATTTTCAAAAAACAGTTTTTTTGACGATGAACTTATTATCATAGGTCATCGAATAAGCTATAACAAAACAACCCTGTTCCCAATCTAAAATACGGTAAAGCTTTTCTTACCGGCTGGTGTCTCACCACAACTGTTCGGAAGAGTTCATGAAGAGTTGAAATACAGGAGTTTGTTGACGAGTTTAGGATTGCCACCACACATTTCGACAAAGTTTCTGACTAAGGATTGTTCAAGTTCCTGAACAAAAAGTTGTTTCATAATCTTATATCCAGAGAGTTTGTTTTTCTTTTTGTAGACCAACAATAGTATAGCCGCTATAAGGGTGGCGTAGAGCATTACTTTTATCCCGTTTTCACTTCTGTTCACTAAATGGCTGAAGTTGAGTTCTTGTTTAAGAAATTTGAAGAACACTTCTATATCCCATCGTTGTTTGTAAAGTTCAGCAACCTCTTTAGCAGCTAAATCATCCACATTACAGACAAAGTCAACCCCTTCGCCATCGGCCTTTCGTATTGCTTTAATACATCGAACCGGATGAGTGGCTTTCCGACATCCTTCAGAGAAAAGATAAATCCACTGGTCGCTGTAAATAGTCAGTGTTTCTGTTTCTACAGGAGTTGATAAGCAGTTTGTTCCATGTGCCTGAAACTTACTCTTTAAGTTGATACGCGATATGAAAGGAGTCTTTTTGTCGGTTAAGGCATCGTATGTTTTTCGGGAAGTAATTCCTCTGTCAAAAATACGTATTGCCTTACTGTTCCAAGATAAAACAGATGCACCCAGTGCCGCATTTTCACTGGAATGTTTTTGCTCTTTGTAAAGATGAACAGATTGGGGAAGTTCACCTAACCCTATCGTGAATTTTAGTTGACGAACATGTTTTGCATCTCCATCTTTCAGCAAGTATCCATGCCCAAGTAGTTTACTGGATAAAGTAACGATAGTAGAATCAAAGCGAATAATTTCGCGGGATTTACTCCGTAGCGTTTTCCCGTAAACATCTATGCAGGTCTCATAAATTTTTTCAAAGTAATCAGGATTTATAGTGCTTAATCTTTCGCTAATAGAACTATATCTGACCTGCTGTTTCTTTCTGCCTGCATTTAATACGCTAAACCCGATAGACTCATAAGCTGACTCCATACTTCGCAGACTATTATCTTTATGAGTAAGTATACAGTGAATCAAAAGCTTAAAGAGCACCTGCCCCTGAAGTTTTTTCGAGTAACGATTTACTTCTGTTTCAATGGCAAGTTCAGTGAGAAGATTCTCCGGCAATAAAGATAGAATGCGCTCTACATTCATCTTGCAAAGTTCTTCAAGCCACTCGTTTGTACAAGTTTTGTTCAGCTTAGTTGTACACAATCAGGTGTTTATACAATCTTCCGAACACTTGTGGTGTCTCACCCAACGAAAGAGTTCCGGCAGGTGAGACACCAGCCGGTAAGAAAATCTCCGAACCTGCTATTTTTGATAGTATAGTTTTTTTTCGTTGGTAACTCCCCAATAATTTAATAATTCCGCATTGAGTTCTGTGCGGTGATAATCATTTATTCTTTCCCACGCCATTACAGTGCAATCATTTTCTAATAACACAATTTTTTCGGGTGAGTGTGCAATTTTTTCTAAAGCATCTCGCTCGCATGCATTCCAGTTAAAATTGGGTTCATCGGCATTGATGAATATGAATAAGAAAACACAAATACCAAACAAGTAAACCTTTTTGTATTTGGGGTGAATATTTTTAATAATAAATAAAGTGGAGAGTGCATAAATAAACATAAAGCAAATTGTAATAGGCATTACAGTATCGTAACGGATAATGTTGGGGCGATACATCCTATAACCTCCAAGCGGCAGCAGCAGAATATAAATGCCTGCAAATATTCCAATCCACTTTAGCTTTTGTAAAATCATTTTCCCCTCCAAAGTATAATGGAATTTTTTGATGATAAAAGCGTTCAAGGCTATCATGAATAAAAGAACAGGAAGCCCCCATTTTAGAGTTAGGGGACCCAAAATTCCTTCCGGAATCCGTAAATAGCGTTGCATTAACGGCAAAGCAGCAGTGGGGTTTATCGAATTATTCATTCCGATAAAAAGGGAGTATAAACTTACAATGCTTATGAAGAAAAAATAAAATAGTAACTGTTTGGGTATTTTATTAAATGAAATAAACCATCTCTGAATAAAAGATGTCATGTTAGTTTCTTTGTAATAACTCAGTCCTTCCTTTAGTATTATCAACGGACAAACAATTAAAACAACACTGGGTATCAGGGGTCCGCTAAGCGGCAATATGATCGCCATCAGAAATAGTGCAATTTTGGTACAAGCAACAAACTTGAAATCCTTATTCTTTTCAAGAGCATTATAGAAAGGAAGAAAAAAAAGTAGTAGTCCTGCAAGAGGCAGAGCATAAAAGAAGTTGTACGTTATTGATGGGTCAATAATTCCCATGCAGCCCACATAACCGTAGGTTTGAAATAATGGAGTAATGAGTAATGCAACTACTAACATCTCCTTTTTAAACCAAGGACGTACACCTGCAACAAATGAGGATATTAAGAAAATGATACATGCCTGTAAAAGGGTTTTTATGAAAGCACATGAAATATAAATACTGTCGATAGGACTGAACCATTTTTGAAATATAAACGGAAGTGATCTAAAATACTTTGACATAAACCAAGTAGAAAAAAAGCGATTGGGGTTTGCATATTCTTCATCATGAAGAAGCACCTTTATTCCTAGGGGGTCTTGTAAAGTTTTGTGAACTGATCTCTGCAAAATTCCATCAGCCATGTCTCCTTCCAAATTCATATGGAAGTGTTGCATGAAAGAATAACTAATGTCTGCCAGAAGTAATAGTATAAGAACCAGATGTAGGTTTCGCTTAATCATTTATGTGTATAATAGATATCCTAGAATCTAAAATATTGTATAAGAATAAGAAGCTGTTTGGATTTATGTCAATCCGAATTTTACAAACGTAAAAAGAGACGCTGTCATGCTGGCGAAGGAAGCACCTGTATTTGGCTTTTCAATAGAGAGGATACAAGATTCCTCACTTCGCAAAGCCTTTGTTCGGAATGACACATGCTGATGCTTACTTTTTCTTTGCTTTCTTCTTCTTCAAAATGTTGTGCCCTGCTTTGTCGCGTTTGGTTTCGAGGTATTTGGTGTTGTGCGGGTTGGGTGCTACTTCAATGGCTACGTTATCTACAATCTCCAATCCGTAGCCGATTAAGCCCACGCGCTTTTTGGGGTTGTTGGTCATCAGTTTCATTTTGCTTATGCCCAGGTCGTTGAGAATTTGCGCGCCTACGCCATAGTCGCGGGCATCCATTGGCAAGCCGAGTTGCACGTTGGCTTCGTAGGTATCAAATCCCTGTTCCTGCAACTGGTAGGCTTTTAGTTTGTTGAGCAGCCCTATGCCGCGCCCTTCCTGCTGCATGTATAGCACTACTCCTTTTCCTTCCTTTTCAATCATTTGCAAAGCGGCAGTAAGTTGGTCGCCACAGTCGCAGCGCATAGAGCCGAGGATATCGCCCGTTAAGCACGATGAATGAACGCGCACCAACACCGGCTCGTTCCTCTTCCACGAACCTTTAATAATAGCCAGATGCGGCTCGGGCGCACCCGGCTGCGAATAGGCGCGCACCTGAAAGTTGCCAAACTTTGAAGGCATGCTTACTTCCACTTCGCGGGTAATCAGCCGCTCGTTTTTCATTTTATATTCTATCAGGTCTTTGATAGAAATGATACAGAGCTTATATTTCTTGGCAATCTTGAGCAACTCGGGCAAACGCGCCATGCTGCCGTCTTCGTTCATAATTTCTACCAGCACACCCGCAGGTTCAAAGCCAGCCATTTCGGCTAAGTCAATGGTAGCTTCGGTATGCCCTGCCCTGCGAAGCACTCCTCCGTGTTTTGCGCGCAGCGGAAAGATATGTCCGGGGCGGGCAAACTCTTCGGGCTTGGCATCTTTACTTATTAGCTGCTGAACAGTTTTAGCGCGGTCGTGTGCCGAAATACCTGTGGTGCATCCTTGCCCCAACAAATCAACCGACACAGTAAAAGCAGTTTCGTGGTGCGATGAATTGCTTTGCACCATGAGCGATAAGCCGAGGCGGTCGCACATTTCTTCTGCCATAGGCATACAGATAAGTCCGCGCCCAACAGTTGCCATAAAGTTGATAATCTGCGGAGTTACGTTGCGGGCAGCAGTAATAAAGTCGCCTTCGTTCTCGCGGTCTTCGTCATCTACTACAATTATCAGTTTGCCTTTTTTAAGGTCTTTTATTGCTTGGGGGATGGTGTTTAATAGCCCCCTAACCCCCGAAGGGGGAACAAGGAGTTTCTTTGTTTCAATGTTTCCCTTTTTATTTTTTGCTTTAGTCATTTTCTGTTTACAGTTTTAAATTCAGTGCGTATGATGATTATTGAGTGTTAATGTATTTGCCTCTAAAACCCCCTTCGGAGCCTGTCCCGAATTTATTTCGGGAGGGTTAGGGGGCTGTATTTCTCTTCGTTGGCTGCCAGACATTTGTTTCTATTCCTTTCATATACATCACAAATCCTTTTGCGAGGGCAATGTTCATCATTATAAAGTAAGATGCAAAGCGCAGAAGAATTAAATGAATACCGATGCGCTTGAGCAGCCAGTCTATAACGGGCGAAAGCAGGAGCAAGTTCTGCACCACAAAAGTAAATCGGTAGAATTGACTATCAGTAAGCAGACAAACATTCGTGATGTATGCCAAAGCGATAAAGAAGGGACCTAACCAGCGAAGAACTTTATGTGAGAGGAAACAAAACGCCACGGCATTGAAACGGAAAAGAAGTTTCCAGTAAGCAGCAAGGTTTTGAAAGTTACCTGCCTGAATACGCGCTTTACGGTTAAACTCGTTGGCTACTTCGTTCGATACATCTTCGTAGCAGATAGCTTTCCTTTCAAAGATGGCTTTCTTCCCTTTTGAAAGAATATTCATGCTTAAATAAAAATCATCTACAATGTAATTATAAGGAATAGAAACCCAACCATCGGCTCTCATGGCAAAGCAAGCACCAAATGCTCCTATCATGGTTCCCCAATTTAATCCTTCGAGATACTTCATCTTGTTCTCGATGGTGATATATGAGTTTTCCTGAAAGGATATGCCATCGTGCTTCATTCCTTTATTAAGAATGTTTGCTCCTACCTGCGCGATGGTTTTGTTTTTAAAATGCTTTACCATTTCATAAATGGTTGAAGTAGTAAACATCACATTGGCATCGGTAAAAACCAGAATGTTGTTTTCCTTATCGGTAAATTCTTCTTCAATTCTA
>JBKJJB010000052.1:0-8148 GCA_046598235.1 Chitinophagales bacterium | reverse complement strand
AGAAAAGAATGTGAACGAAATAAGTTTTAAATGAAACAAGCATTAGCAAAGCATTAACTCGAATGACAGTTCTGTTTTCATTGAAAGGAGCTTCGTCAAAATTTCGGTCCCAGTTTTTCATTCTTGAAGTGTAATGCAGGTATTCGTCTTTGTAAAACTTATTGGATTTATCTTCAGATAATAAATGAAGAAACACTCCCGGACTTTCTATTGCAGCCTCGTGAAGCACTAGCGCATCGGTATAAAATTTATGCACGTCATTATTCTGTACATCCTTGTAGTAGAAGGTATAGATAAACCAAATGAAAATTCCGACTAAAAATTTTAAGTTGAAGATTACATGCGTTACAAACGGCTTATAATTTCTGAATTGAAATATTCTGAAACGATAAATTAGAAAATTGAAAAAAAGAAGATGGAAAAGTGTAAGAAGGATTTCCTTAATCATCGGAACTAAAGTAAATGTTTTTTAAACCGATGATGATAGATACTTCGAATATTTTATTTCGCTTATCTCAGATATTTGAAATTCCTGCCCGGATAGTAAGCCATTGGTCCAAGTTCCTCTTCAATGCGCAATAACTGATTGTACTTTGCAATTCTATCCGTGCGCGAAGCAGAGCCGGTTTTTATTTGTCCGCAGTTGAGAGCCACTGCTAAATCAGCAATGGTAACATCTTCGGTTTCGCCACTGCGGTGACTCATAACGGAGGTGTATGAATTTTTTGTGGCAAGATTAACTGCATTGATAGTTTCGGTCAGCGTTCCTATCTGATTTACTTTTATCAAAATAGAGTTGGCAATATTTTCAGTAATACCTTTTTGCAGGCGGTTTACATTCGTTACAAATAAATCATCGCCTACTAACTGAACTTTTTTACCTATTTTATTTGTAAGAAGTTCCCATCCCTTCCAATCATCTTCTGCCATGCCATCTTCGATAGAAACAATCGGATATTTTTTACACCAGCTTTCCCAGTAAGCAACCATCTCTTCGCTTTTTAGTTTCTTACCGCTGCTTTTGTGAAAGTGATACACTTTACTTTTTGCATCGTAAAATTCTGTTGATGCGGCATCCATCGCAATGGATACATCTTTCCCGGGTTTGAATCCTGCTGCTTCAATAGCTGCGAGAACCAACTCAATGGCTTCTTCGTTGCTTCCTAAATCCGGAGCAAAGCCGCCTTCATCTCCCACATTGGTGGAATATTTTTTCTTTTTCAATACCGCTTTCAGATTATGAAAAACTTCCACGCCCATGCGCAACGCTTCACTAAATGTATCTGCGCCAGTTGGCACGATCATAAACTCCTGAAAATCTATTTTGTTATCGGCATGTGCACCTCCGTTCAAAATATTCATTAGAGGAATTGGAAGTGTGTTTGCATTTACACCGCCTACATATCTGTAAAGAGGCATTCCTAATTCTTCTGCAGCAGCTTTTGCAGTTGCCATTGAAACTGCAAGTATTGCATTTGCTCCAAGTTTCGCTTTGTTCGATGTGCCATCGAGCAAAACCATAATCTGGTCAATTGCATTTTGTTCAAATACACTTAATCCTTCAATTTCTTTGGCAATAGTGGTATTGATGTTGTTCACCGCTTTCAAAACGCCTTTGCCGTTGTGGCGTTTCTTATCTCCATCGCGCAATTCAACAGCTTCGTGTTTTCCTGTAGAGGCACCACTGGGCACAATCGCTCTTCCCAACGAACCATTGGTTGTAATTACGTCAACTTCAACCGTTGGATTTCCTCTTGAATCAAGAACTTGTCGTGCGTGTATTTTTTGTATTTGTGCCATTTGAAAAGTTAATGGTTAATAGATAATGGTAAATGAAAGGCTACGGCTGTTCGGGTTCAAACCTAAGAATTTTTTTGTCCGAAATTTGAGATGGGTTTTGAATAACAACATAAACTTCATCTTGTTTATTTTTATTCGAATCAGCTAAGAAGGCATCAGCAATAATTCCTTCTCTTTTACCTTTCGTAACTGTATCTGCTTTGTTATCGGCTCCCCTTCTTAAAATTGCATACTCTCCTTGCAAGGCAGAACCGCCATAGCCTACCACATCGTACACTAATTTTTCGTGAACGGTTAAAGTTTTATGAAATTCATAAGAACTTTCGAAGCCAAGCTGCATGGTTGTATCGCGGGCAATAGCAGCAGAGTCTAAAGTGCCAACAATGGGTATTTGATTTGAATTTTGATTGCAGGAAACAAATAGTAAACCGCAAACCGCAAACAGCAAAAAAATGGTTGGGTATTTCATCTGCTAATTTGCTAATCTCCTAATCAACTAATTTGAATTCATATCATTAATAAACTGGTCGAACAAGTATCTTGAATCATGCGGACCCGGTGAACTCTCAGGATGGTACTGCACACTGAATGCTTTCTTTCCTTTAATGCGGATTCCTTCAATGGTATTGTCGTTTAGGTTTACATGGGTTACCTCAACAGTCTTCGATTTTTCAATTGCTTCTCTTGAAACTTCGAAGCCATGATTTTGTGATGTAATTTCACTTAATCCTGTTACCAAATTTTTTACAGGATGATTTGCCCCGCGATGACCGTGGTGCATTTTGTGTGTTGGAATATCGTTTGCCAAAGCAAGCAATTGATGTCCCAAACAAATTCCAAACAAAGGCTTATTCGCCTCCTGAATTTCTTTCACGGTTTTAATCGCATAGTTCATAGGTGCAGGGTCACCGGGACCATTAGAAACAAAATAACCGTTCGGTTTAAATGCTTCCATTTCTTTAAAAGAAGTTTTTGCGTTAAAAACCTTCGCATAAATGCCGCGGTCGGTCATGCACTTAAGGATATTTTCTTTAATACCGCAATCTAAAACTGCTACACGCAGCTTCGATTTTTCATTGCCATAGAAATACGGTTCGTTGGTACTTACTTTCAAGGCCAAGTCTAGCCCATCCATACTCGGCACTTCACTCAATTTCTTTTTCAAAGTTTCTATGTCAGTTGTTTCCGAACTGATTATGCAATTCATAGCTCCGTTCTTGCGAACATGAATAGTCAATGCTCGTGTATCTACATCCGAAATTCCAACCAGCTTATGTTTTTCAAACCAATCCTGCAAAGAGCTTTCTCCGCTGATGCGCGAATAATTCTGTGCTGAATATTTCTTGAAAATAGCACCTGAAATCTTCACACTCTTCGATTCTACTTCATCAGCTTTTACACCGTAGTTGCCAATATGGTCACTGGTCATAATTATCATTTGACCAAAGTAACTAGGGTCAGTAAAAATTTCCTGATAGCCGGTCATGGAAGTATTAAAGCAGATTTCACCGGAGGAGGTTCCTATTTTGCCAAGCGATTTTCCGTGAAAAACAGTTCCGTCTGCAAGTATCAAAACAGCGGGAACAGAAGAGAAGGATTTTGTCATATTGGAGCGCAAATATAACAGCCGAACTATGATTTCTTTGATTGTTTGAAAACTATAATTAAGTTGTGGAAAACATTGCTTTTATGGCTGAGCAAATTATCAAAGAAGAATACAAATATTCCGAGTTAACATCCCGAATTATAAAATGTGTGTATGCAGTTCATAGCGTGTTGGGAAATGGGTTTCAGGAAGTGATTTATCAACGAGCTATGCAAATTGAGATGAATATTGAGAACTTGAATTTTGGGGGGAAGTTGAAATGCCGATTTTTTACCGCGATTTCGAAATTGGTTCAAGAAGAGTGGATTTTTTCGTAGAAGAAATAATTTTAGTGGAGCTAAAAGCTGTAATTAAATTGGAAGATGTGCATTTGGCTCAAGCTATCAATTACCTTGAAGCATTTAATAAAGAAGTTGGTTTGCTGATAAACTTCGGGGCTAAAAGTTGCGAAATCAAGCGAGTTCAAAAACCATTGCGTAAACGGCAATCATAGTATTCAGACAATCAAATGAATCATAGTTTAGACAATTGGCGGCAGGAAGCTGAGAAAAAGAAAAAGGAAAACAAGCAGTTTCTGGTTAAAGCAAAACGTATCCGCGGCATCGAAAAGCATCTCCCCGACTTGCATGACGAGGCGTTTTCAAAAATAGATTGTCTCAAATGTGGCAATTGCTGCAAAACAATTTCACCTAGATTTAAAAAGCCCGATATAGAGCGCATATCCAAATACCTGGGTATGAAGCAAGGGGACATGATTGAGACTTACTTGCGTTTAGATGAAGACGGAGACTATGTAGTTAAAAAATCACCTTGTCCTTTTCTGGGTAGCGATAATTATTGCAGTATTTATGAAGCGCGCCCGCGTGATTGCGCCAATTATCCTTATACCGATAGCGGTGAATTTTTCGAGCGTCCTAACGTTACTTTTCAAAACAGCACAACTTGCCCCGCTGTGTTTTATGTGTTGGAGAGATTAAAAGAGGTGGTATAAATAATTGCGGATTCTATTGAGGATTTGCTCCAAGTAATTTCAAATAGTTGGTATCTACTGGCGTGCCGAGTTGTTGTACCTTATAAACATCTGCAAGGGCGGGTTGTATCCTTCCAATCTTATATTCAGAAATAGAACGATTAAGATAATATAAAGGAGTTGAAGGATCTATATTTATAGCTTCTGAAAAATCACTAATCGCTTCCAAATGTTTTTCAATTTTAGAATAAGACACTCCGCGATAATTAAAAGCTACAGCATCTCTCTTGGTTATTAAGGATAAATATTTGCTGAAATCAGCAATCGCTTTTTTATTTTCATTTACCTCATCGTAATAAATGCCTCGGTTGATAAAAAGTCCGGGGTTATTAGGGTCAATCTTAGCAGCTTTGGTTAAATATTTTTCTGCATCCTCGTATTTTTTCATGGTTCTGAAAATTATTCCGCAATTAATAAGGGTGCCTTTATCAAGTGAATCAAATTCAATTGCTTTATAACAATCTGCCAAAGCCAAATCATATTGCCCGATAGTGAAAAGTAGTTTTGCGCGCGAGTTGTAGGCAGCTCCGTAAAATGGATTTATTTCCAATGCTTTATTAAAATCTTTTAGCGCTTCATCGTTTCTATTCAGGTTTTGATAAAATATTCCCCGGTGCCAATATGAACGGTCTACCTGAGGATATTTTTCCATTTCATCGGTGAATAAAGTTTCGCTGTTTTTCCATACCTGCGCCCTGGAATAAGTTTGGTAGCCAAATATCAATGCTCCCAAAGTCAATAGAATAGTTAGAGGATATTTCCACGAAGACGATATATTATTTTTTTGTCGTATGGCACCGTCAACTACCGAAGCAACAACAAACAGTAATCCGATATAGCACAAATAGCTGTAGCGATCAGCAATAATTGCAAACCCTACAGAAATGAATTGGAGAACTAATGCAACAGTGACGATATAAAAAAGCAAGCCAAACACTATTGCTTTTTCTTTCCTTAAAAAGAAATAAACCAAGCCTGTGGCAGCAACAACTATAAAGGGATATAAGTAGAAAATATTGGGAAGCACATCTTCTCTGTTTATAAGCGGATAGGGATGGAATGCTGCGAGATTATACGGCACAAATAATTTAACCACATAAATCACCAGACCATAAGATGCAAACATGATTCGCTGGAACGTGCTGAAATTTTCCATGGCAACAGTTACTCCGCCTTTGTCCTGAATCATAAAAGCGATAGCGCCAAAGCCTAACGCAATAAGAAAGAATGGTATCTTTTCAATGATAACTCTTCGTTCAAATTTTGTGTTTTGGTAGTAGTCAATGAGAACCAAAACAACAGGGAAAACAACCGCCATTCCCTTCGACAAACAGGATAAAATAAAGAGAATAAGACTTAAAACATACCACCCAATTTTTTGAGATTGCCGGTAACGCAGATAAGCAACTAAGCCGGAGAGAAGAAAGAATACATACAGCACATCTTTTCGTTCACTAATCCATGTGACGGATTCTACGTGCATGGGGTGAATACCAAAAAAGAGAGATACAATAGCTGCTATTGTAAGGTTGCGTTTGGTAAGCAGGTATATAAAAACAAATACAAGCAGAGTATTTAGTAAATGGAGCAGAACGTTTACAAGATGATATCCATGCGGATCAAGTTTTCCAGCCTGATAATTCAATGCTAAAGAAAGAATCGTAAGAGGATGATAATTGAGTGAAACAGGAGTTTTAAAAATGGCACCTAATGGAATAGAGTCGCTCATTACCATCGAATTTTCCAACACATAATCTAAATCATCCCAATTAGTGAAATCATTTTGCATGGAGGGAGAAAACACCACGTAGGTGAATGCTATAATGAGGAAAGCAACGATCCAAGTACTGGGTAAGCTCTTTTCAGAACCAGCTAGTGTTTGCTTAGGATTTTGCTTTACGCTGGTTTTTTGATTAGCCATGAGGCGAAAATAATTTTTCGGCTTTTATTCTGTAAGGAGTATTTCTTAGTCTCTGTGTATTTCAATAATAGATGAGATTTTGAGAATAGACAAATACTGTTCTTTAAATTCCACTCATTTTTTACGCGATTTTGTGTTCATCGGTACTGAAAGAAATCATCTGAACTATTAACGCTCCCCGGTTGTTCATTATAGTCGAGCAGTTATATTTGCGAGAAAAAATAAATAGGACTATCCTAAATTTCTAATCACGAACAATAAATCAATCTGTAAAAAATGGAAAACAATACAAACCCAAGCGCATCAGGCAAATGTCCGTTTCATGGCGGACCGCTTAAACAAAGTGCTGGCGGAGGCACTCAAAATCGTGACTGGTGGCCCAATCAATTAAAGCTGAATATTCTTCGCCAAAATTCTTCACTTAGTAATCCAATGGATGAAAAGTTCAACTATGCTGAGGAATTCAAAAGCCTTGATTTAAAAGCCGTAAAAAAAGACATCGTTGATTTAATGACTAAGTCGCAAGACTGGTGGCCTGCTGACTATGGTCACTATGGTCCGTTCTTTATTCGTATGGCATGGCATAGTGCAGGTACTTACCGCATCTCTGATGGTCGCGGTGGTGCGGGTTCAGGAACACAACGTTTTGCGCCACTTAATAGTTGGCCCGATAACGCGAACCTCGATAAGGCTCGTTTGCTGTTGTGGCCAATCAAACAAAAATACGGTAAGAAAATTTCGTGGGCAGACTTGATGATTCTTGCAGGTAACTGTGCGCTTGAGTCAATGGGCTTCGAGACGTTTGGTTTTGCTGGTGGACGCGAAGATGTATGGGAGCCGGAGCAGGATATCTATTGGGGTTCAGAAACTGAGTGGCTGGGCGATAAGCGATATACCGGTGACCGCGAACTCGAGAATCCGCTGGGTGCTGTTCAAATGGGTCTTATATATGTGAACCCGCAGGGACCTAACGGAAATCCTGATCCGTTGGCGGCAGCAAAAGACATTCGCGAAACTTTTGGCCGCATGGCTATGAACGATGAAGAAACGGTGGCGTTGATTGCTGGTGGTCACACCTTCGGTAAAACACACGGTGCTGCAGACCCGGATAAATATGTTGGTCGGGAACCCGCAGCAGCAGGTATTGAGGAGCAAAGCATGGGTTGGAAAAACACTTTCGGTAGTGGCAACGGAGTTAATCCAATTACAAGTGGTTTAGAAGGTGCATGGACAACAACACCTACCAAATGGAGCAACAACTTCTTTGAAAACCTGTTCGGCTTTGAATGGGAATTGAGTAAAAGCCCTACCGGTGCGCATCAATGGAAACCGAAAGGTGGTGCAGGGGCAGGCACTGTGCCAGATGCACACGATGCATCATTGACGCATGCGCCAACAATGCTTACAACTGACCTTTCTTTAAGAATTGATCCTGCATACGAAAAAATTTCAAGGCGATTTTATGAGAACCCGAAAGAATTTGCGGATGCTTTCGCCCGCGCTTGGTTCAAACTTACGCATCGCGATATGGGACCTATTGCCCGTTATCTCGGTTCAGAAGTTCCTAAAGAAGAATTGATTTGGCAAGACCCTATTCCAGCATCGGCAAGTAAACTTGATGACAAAGATGTAGCAGCATTAAAAGCAAAAGTTCTTGCTTCAGGACTGACCGTATCTCAATTGGTTTCTACTGCCTGGGCTTCTGCATCCACTTTCCGTGGTTCTGATAAACGCGGAGGAGCTAATGGCGCTCGCATTCGTCTTGCTCCGCAGAAGGATTGGGAAGTAAAC
>JBKJJB010000442.1:0-5910 GCA_046598235.1 Chitinophagales bacterium | reverse complement strand
TACCGCAAAGAGCAGATCGGTTTCTTTGGTTTTAATGTTAGGAGCGTAGTTGCCGTGCATACCCAGGTAACCTACATACTGCGGGTGATGAGAAGGGAATGCACCCAAGCCAAGCAGGGTAGAAGCCACAGGAATTCCTGATTTCTCTACAAACTTCATCAGTGCCTTCTCGGCATTTGAAATGATGATACCATGACCTACCAGCATCATTGGTTTCTTTGCTTTATTTAAAAGCTCTGCCGCTTCTTTCAATAATTTTTTATCGGGATTGGGATGCGGAAAGTAACTGCGGATATGTTTGCACTTACTGTAATCGAAATCAAGCTGACCGAACTGAGCATCTTTGGTAATATCAATCAAAACAGGTCCGGGTCTGCCAGTGCAAGCAATGTAAAACGCTTTCGCAATAGCATAAGGAATATCTTCTGATTTAGTAACCTGCACATTCCACTTGGTAACGGGCATAGAGATACCAATTACATCGGTTTCCTGAAAGGCATCGGTGCCGAGAAGTTTAGATGAAACCTGGCCGGTGATACAAACAATAGGGGTTGAGTCCATCATAGCATCTGCCAAACCGGTGATAAGGTTAGTAGCACCAGGACCTGAAGTGGCAAAACATACAGATGCTTTTCCGGTAGCACGGGCATAGCCCTGTGCCGCATGTGTGGCTCCCTGTTCGTGTCGAACAAGTATGTGATTTATTTTATCGGCATAGTCATACAGCGCATCGTAAATAGGCATAATAGCTCCACCGGGGTAACCAAAGATGGTATGAACATCTTCTTCGATGAGTGAACGTATAACTGCTTCTGCGCCTGTAATTTTTTTCACTGCCAATAATTTTGAGGTGGCGAATATAATGGAGATGAATTATACATTTGAACAAATATGCGGAGGAGGCGTTTAACCAATTAAATCCCCATTACCACAATCTCTGTTCTGCGATTTTTGGCTCTGCCTGCGCTGGTGCCGTTGTCGGCTACGGGTTTTGAAGAAGCATACCCTTTGTAGCTAAGTTTATCTGCCGGTATTCCTCTTTTAATAAGTGCATCGTACACGCTCTTAGCGCGGTTATGAGATAGTTGCTGATTGATTTCGTTGCCGCCTGTATTGTCGGTATGTCCGCCAATTTCAACGGTTAGAGTAGGGTTTTTATCCATCATCTTTTTTATCACATCTAATTCGCTGTTCGATTGATTCTTCAATTCATACTTTCCGGTTTCAAAAAAGATGTTGTTGAGTATGACTACGCCTCCCGTTTTTATTTTGTGTAGGGGAATATCTATTTCGTAAGGGGTTCCTTCTTTTACATCAATCAGGGAAATATTTTGTGAGTAAAAAAGATAGCCGTCTTTCGTTACTTCTATTCCATAATTTCTTCCCGCAGGTAAAGTGGAAAGGAAGATGCCGTTTACCTTATCGGTAGAAAGAGTAGCGAATAGCTTACCTGTTTCAAGGTCATATACCTGCACGTTGGCATAAACAGGTTCGCGGGTATCGGCATCAAACACATTGCCTTTAAAATACGAGGTGTAGCCAGGGCGAAAATCAACGGGCATATCAAACTTGTAAATATCCATTTGCCCATAAGAATCTTTCTGCTCGCTGGCAAAATAAGCAGTACTGCCATCGGGAGTAACATATAAACCGAGTTCATCGCCCGAAGTGTTGATGGGGTAACCGATATTTTGTGGAGTGCCGAAAGTGCCATCTGCCTGACGGTGACTTACGTAAATATCGTAGCCGCCCATACCGGGCAACCCATTCGAAGAGAAATATAAAGTGTTTCCATCGGGGTGAATGAAAGGGCGCATTTCGTCATACATGGTGTTGATGGTGCTGCCCAAGTTCACAGGTATGCTCCAACCCGATTGGTCGTTGAGGTAACTCACCCAAATATCGCTGCCGCCCTTACCTGTAGCCCGGATAGAAGAAATGTAAAGCGCCCGACCATCGGCAGAAATGCAGGGTTGGGTTTCGTAGCCGGGTGTATTGATAGGTGCACCCATGTTATTGGGACTTTCCCATATATCGCCCACTTTGCGGCTCATATAAATATCGGCACGACCTTCTCCATCGGGACGGTCGGCAGAGGTAAAGAATAAATACTTGCCGCTTGGCGAAAAACTTTGAGCCCCCTCGATGAACCGTTCTGTATTTATCATTTCGCCAATACTGGTAGCAGGAGCGTAGCCGGCACTGGTATGCAAACTCATATAAATGTCTTCATCCTGAAATCTTCCTGAACCGAAGTGGCGCGTAAAGCATAAATACTTTCCATCGGCAGTAAGCGAAGGCATGCTTTCATCATCAGGAGTGTTTACACTGGGTCCGAGATTGATGGGTTTAAAATCTACGGGATGCCTTAAAGCATCTACCGCAAATTCGCAATCGGCTAACATCTTCTCTGAAAGCAATCGTTGTGCTGCTGAAATTTTTGGTTGATGAAGAAAGGAGGTGAGGTGAATCTTTGCGTTAGCGTAATCAGCTAAGTGCATTTGGCATCGGGCAATCTGATGATCAATATCACCCGTATAATCTGCCTGAAGTAGTTTCGATTTTTGGAAGGCAGCCAATGCCACATCATATTTTTTCAGAAACTCTAAATTGATTTGTCCGATGAGCAACCATGCATCAATGAAATTGTCTTTTTCTTTCACTGCCATATTCGCAAGGGAATCGGCAAGTTCCAATTTGCCGAAGGTGAAATCGTTATCAGCCCTTTCGAAATATTCTTTCGCTTTGCCTTTTGCATCTTGTTTGGTAATAACATCCTGAGCGAAACAAGAAGTTGATAGAAATACGGTTGTAAAAAGGGTGATGAGTTTATTCATTGGTATTTTTAATTTTTCATTATTAATTCCCTTTAGGGTATGTTCATATACTTATGCACCTGCAGCGAAATTTCCCATTGCTGGTGCTTCTTTACGTAGTCAATTATCAAAGGGAGTATTTCTGTTTGTACGCTCCATTCGGGTTGAAGAAATAATTTGCAACCTGTAACTACTTCCTCGCCATATTTTTCGGCAAATCGGAAATCATTTTTGTGATACACAATTACTTTCAATTCGTTTGCCAAACTCAATACTTCAGGCAATGGCTTTTTAAACCTCTTTGGCGAAACACAAACCCAGTTCCATTTTCCGGTAACCGGGTAAGCACCCGAAGTTTCTACATGGGTGCGTATCTTATTCTTTTGAAGAAGTTTAGTAAGCGCGTTCAAATTGTGCATGAATGGTTCGCCTCCGGTTATTACACAAATCTTCGCTTTTGATAAAACTACAACATCTACCATTTTATCTATTGCTATTAAAGGATGGTTTGCTGCATCCCAACTTTCTTTTACATCGCACCAGTGGCAGCCTACATCACAACCACCCAGGCGGATAAAATAAGATGCTTTACCTGTATGAAACCCTTCTCCTTGAATGGTGTAGAAGTGTTCCATTACAGGAAGCTTTGCGGTTTCTACCACAGCAATTTTCATGGGTTGCAAAATGAAAATAAATAAGGTAAAGCCCGAAAGCTTCTTTCCACAAAAAAGGCCGTCTGAATTTTATTCAAGACAGCCTAATATTTTACATTGAGAAGGAGATTACTGTGGAGTAATATCGAAAATATCTTTATCGAACTTGGCGTGTGCTAAATCAAATTGGTCGTTCACCACAGGAACGCTGATAATCGTGCTCTCGTTATCATCACCATAATAGTAAGTAAGGGTAAGTGCGAATCCGCCAACATCTTTCGAAGTATAATGTTCATCGGCTTTCATCATAATGATTGATTTGCCTTCTTCGATAGCAGTAACACCTTCGGTTGCAGGAACGAGAACCATATCGGGTGTGTAAAGAGGAATTTTAGCAGCTACACCTGAACGCTTAAGAGTAATCTTTAAAGCGTTTACAGATTTAGTGCCTGTAGAGTAGCGTACTATTCCCAGCAGGTTTTCTTCTTTCGTGTTTTGAATAGGTTCGGTGGCAGCTTTCTGTGAAGTATAACCGATAAAACGTTTCTCTCTTACATTGGGCACAACCGCTTTCAACTCACCATAAGAGCAACTGAATATTTCTTTGCCATCCAGCATACTAAAGCGGGTGAGTAAATCTTCTTCGGTATCTGTTCCTTCATGAATGGCAAGCAGGGTGTTGTCTTTAAACTCTATATCAGTAGCAACGAACTGGCTTTGCCATTGTACATTTTTAGAATCGAGAATACTCTTTGCATCTATTTCATACACTTTATCCTTATTGATTGAATCGGCAAAGCATAATTCAGTCTTCTTAATTTTAAGCAGTAAAGGAATTTTGGTTGTACCTTCATACACATCGGCTAACTGGTAGTAAGTATTGCTTTGCTGAATGCATACTCTGCCGTTCTGGTCGAAAACTTTAACGGAGGAAGAAGCACTGTCGCTGTAGGTTGGTGTGCCGGTAGTGGTTACAGCATCATCCGTAGTTGGTTTTCCTTTATCCTTGCACGAAACGAGTGAAAGACAAATTATTAATGAACTGATTGCGGTTAGATTTTTAAACTTCATGCTTAGCTGCTTTTAGAGTATTTAATAATAATGAAACTACAGTCATAGGTCCCACTCCTCCGGGAACAGGTGTAATGGCGCTGCATTTAGGAGCCACTTCATCGAACTTTACATCTCCTTTTAAACGCCATCCGTTTTTAGATGTTGTGTCAGTCACGCGTGTTGTACCAACATCAATCACCACCGCACCTTCTTTTACCATATCGGCTGTAAGAAAACCGGGTTTGCCGAGAGCAGCAATTATAATATCTGCCTGCAATGTAATCTCCTTCATGTTCTTGGTTTTGCTGTGGCAAACAGTAACTGTGCAATTGCCTGTTTTGTTTTGCCCGCTCATAAGAATACTCATGGGTCTGCCCACAATGTTGCTTCTGCCAATTACTACGCAGTGCTTGCCTTCAGTAGAAATAGTATAGCGTTCAAGAATTTTCGTAATGCCAAGTGGAGTAGCCGACACATAAGCAGGAAGTCCGAGTGTAACTTTCCCTACGTTAACAGGATGAAATCCATCTACATCTTTTTTGGGGTCAATGCTCATAATTACTTTTTCGGCATTGATATGTTTGGGCAGAGGAAGTTGAACAATAAAGCCGGTAACGTCATCATCTTCATTCAGTTTCTTCACTTCATTCAAAAGAAACTCTTCGGTAATAGAATCTTCGAAATGAAGAAGTGTAGATTTAAAACCAACCTGCTCACATGCTTTAACTTTATGCCCAACATAGGTAAGACTGCCGCCATCGCTTCCAACAAGAACAGCAGCAAGATGTGGTGTTTTTCCTCCCGCAGCTTTTAACTTTTCGGTTTCAGCTTTTATTTCCTCTTTTAATTCATCGGCTAATTTTTTTCCATCGAGGAGCAACATAATGTGTATGGTTTGAGGTTTAGGATTTGAAAAGCGAATATGCAAATTTTATGGAGTGCGCGGATTTGAATTCACGTTGAAAGAAATGCCTGAAGTTTTATTATTGATTATTCACTTACCCTTTTACCTTAGCTCTTATAATTCAATTTAAAATTAAAGTATGGAATACAGACGCCTCGGCAAATCAGGGTTACAGGTAAGCGCGCTATCGCTTGGCAGTTGGGTTACTTTCGGTCATCAGATTAGTGATGATGTGGCAGAGCAGTTGATGATAAAAGCGTATGATGCCGGCATTAATTTCTTCGATAATGCCGAAGTATATGCCCACGGCAAAAGCGAAATTGTGATGGGCAACATTTTAAAGAAGATGAATTGGGATAGAGATACATGGATGGTGTCGAGCAAAGTTTTTTGGGGAAGAACCAATCCATTGAAACCAAATCAAAGGGGTTTGATGCGGAAACATGTAGTGGAAGCATGTCATGCCGCACTGAAAAGATTGCAG
>JBKJJB010000428.1:0-3716 GCA_046598235.1 Chitinophagales bacterium | reverse complement strand
GGTGTGAATAATAAACTCGCGATGCTGAACGCGATGTTGAATAGAATCAAAACGTTTGCTTACATCATGTACCCGTTCAGGGTCGCCAACAGTGATGATGGTTTCAGCAAGTTGGTCTGGTTTTAATTGAAGATGATAAATACTTCCTTCAGAGTTGATAATTAGTTCCGATTGATCAATACGCTCTCTCATTTTTTATTGTGCTTTGCACCACTTGAAAGTCTTCATTGCATCTTTCACTTTTACTTGCACTAAATAAACTCCTGCGCTCAGGTTATCGTTCATGTAACTAAAAGAAGATTCGTTCATGCTCTTGCTTGAAACAAGTTGACCATTGATATTGAGGATGTTTAATTGAAGATTTTCTAAACTCGGATTAAACAGCATAAATGAAAAACCATTCTGCGTAAAACCCACATTCAACTCAGTCACAACTTCATCAATACCAACAATACAAGGAGCAGCGTTACCCGGCACAAACCCATATCTTGCCAAATGCGTATAGATAGTATTGTAATATGCTCCGCCATTTAAAGTTGTATCTGCTTCAAGCAAAAGTAAAGCAGCATCTGCCATTGAAATATTTGCTGCATAGTTGAAATGTGTTTCAAGAATTAAACTATCGGTAGCATTTCTGCCTATATCGTGATTAACGGCAAATAATGCACTTGCCCATATTTCGCCATTGCGATAGATACTTGTAGTAAGACTATCGGGATAAGTTCTACAGGTATTAAGCACTCTTCCTTTCCAAAAAGAATTATGTCCATCCCAGTTAAAAGTCCAATACTCATTAAACGTGTTGATATCTCGAGAGTATGAACCTGCTACATAATCACCAAAGCCTTCATCAAGCGAAGTCCGTTGATGACCTGTATTGCTTCCTGGTGAGGAGGATTCAGAAATAAAATGTGCGTATTCGTGCACACAAACATCAGCATCTTCAGCATCATCCACTCCTCCGCTACCGAAGAAAATTCTTGGAGGGATATAGGTTGGAGCAAAATACGATTGGTCAGCTCCATTTACAGCATGGGGGTCAACTTCAACTAATCCATCAGCAGATGTAAATCCGAGGGAATGAATATGTTCCTGGATTTTGCTAATATGATAGAAAGCATTTACATCTTCGAAGCCCGATTGAGAGCGATTGAAATAAAAATAAGGAGTGTCAGAGGCTACAGGAGAAATGGCAGGTAAATCGAAATCGCTTACACGCACGTAAGGACTCTCAAGCGTAAATTGAGTGCCGTTGAAGTTTGCTTTGAAAGTTACAGTCTGTAATTCTGCATCAAGCGAAGCATTCGTTGAATCATTGTTGTTGATATAAGGCGCACCATAATAATTCTGCGAAGTAGTAAGCGGGTCGGGGTTAAATACTTTTCCGCTTACGAGTGAGTCGGGTGCTGCAAAGTAGGAGCGAAGTGAGTGCTGGAAAATAATTTCACCATTTACTTCAAGAATTTCATTTGAATGGGTGTCAATTCTTTTTTCTGCAAGAACAGGAAGATGGGTAACAGGGTGAAGTGCAATAACGGAATTATCAGTTGCGCCAGTTGTATTCAACACCCAACCCGAAGTATTTTCAGAATTATCAAAAACTGAACGAACTATATTCTTTCTATCCACATTTACTTTCATTTCGCTCTGGTAAATTTCTACACCATTAAAGATTTGAGTAAAAGAATAGTGAAATCCTCCGGGGCTTTCATTCACATAATTAAGTTTCAATGTTGTTCTTTCATTATTAAGATTCAAAAGATTCTGTACAAGAAACCTCTCAATGCTGTTCACATTATTCTCGCCCACCAACTTTGTTTTCGGAAAAGAAGATTTGCAGGTAGAAGTTTTGTAATAAGCGGTTGTGAGATTCTCTTCTTCCGTTTTATGAGCTGCGGAACAAAGCGAAAGCGATACCAATGTAACGAGTAAAATATTTTTAATCATAAGCTAAAGATATGTAAAGTGTAATTGATTTTATATGTAGCCCGATAAAATGATAATAACAATAGACGCAAATGCGAAAGCTAAACCCATCAAATTGATTTTAGAAATTCTTTCTCTAAAGAAAATAAAAGCGGCAACAGTCGAACATGCAATGGTTGAAAGATTACTGACAGGAAAAATAACAGAACTTCCCCAACTCATATTCTCCAATGCTTTAAGCATAAATAGAAATGAAAAGTAATTCGGAATTCCCACGGCAATTCCTCCTGCAACACTTTTCCACTGAATGAGCGATTTCTTTCTAATGATTTGGAAAGCCAGAATAACACTTCCGATAAGAGCAGCAAAGAGAAAATTCATCATTACAAAAGGAGCTACATCGCTGTCATTTAAAAGTTTCTTGTTGGCGTATTGCACTCCGGCATCGCATAAACCGCTACCTATAAATACAAGGAAAGGTAACATGAACTGAAAACTGGTGTGTTTGTGATGTTCGCTGCTTGGGCGATATGTAGATAGTATAACTGCAATAAAGGCGAAAATAATTCCGGCAAGTTTAACGTTGTTGTAGCCTTCTCCGTAAATAAGAAAAGCAAACATTACAGGAAACACTAAGCCAAGTTTCATAGAAACAGAAGCTGCCGAAACGCTGAAATGCTTTACAGTTTTGCCAGTAAGTGTGAACACTGTAATAAAACTTGCACCCAACGCAATGGCAAAGGGAAGCCAGTTAGCTTGAGTAATTTCAATGAAAGAAACATCAGGAATAAAAAATAAACCGCAGATGAAAGCAACCCAGTAATTAAAAACGATGCACTGAAAAACATCAATCTGGTATCGTTCAAAAAATTTGAACAATAGCATGAAAGTGGAAATGCAAAGAACAGAAAGGACTAAATTAATCATTCGGTTGTATTGGTAAAAATTTGCAAATGGTCACCTTCTATATTGTTTTCCTCCATCAATCTTCCTGAAATATGAGGAGAGTATTTCCCATTGAGTATTTTATGGTTTGTAGTAAATATTCTCGCTTCATCCCAAATATTTTGTTCTATAAAATGGCGAAGTGTGCTTGAACCCCCTTCTATCATCACCGACTGAATTTCGGATCTATACAACTCATTTAAAATTTGTTCAATTACATTTTTCGTAAAATCAATTTTAATAAAATGAATCAGGTTGTTGGTTCGGCTTTCAATTTCATTGAATACAATTGTTTTGGCTTCAGAGTTGAATATTTTTTTACTGATAGGAAGATTCATTTTCCTGTCAACAACAATTCTTACAGGATTTTCACCTTTCCATAAACGTGTAGTCAATTCGCAGTCATCAATTTCAACGGTATTTTTTCCAACTAATATTCCTGGCTCTTCGCTACGCCATTTATGCATCAGCTTTTTTGATTCATCGTTGGTAAGCCAATATTGTTTTGGTTCATTTAGCGCCATGAAACCATCGGCACTTTGCGCCCATTTCAAAATAATGTAAGGACGATGCTTTGTATAAAATGTAATGAATCTTCTGTTTAGGAAGTCCGCCTCCAGTTTCAGAATTTCGGTAACTATTTCTACTCCGGCCTCTTTTAGTTTCTGAATTCCTTTACCCGCCACTTTGGGATTTGGGTCATAACTTCCAATAACTACGCGCTTAATTTTTTTCTGAATTATCAAATCTGCGCAAGGTGGAGTTTTTCCGAAATGATAACACGGCTCAAGATTTACATACAAAGTTGATTCTTTCAATAACTCGTGATTTGCCACAGAGTTTAT
>JBKJJB010000368.1:0-12530 GCA_046598235.1 Chitinophagales bacterium | reverse complement strand
ATGCGATAATGCTATATCTGAAATTGCAAAACATACTGATAAAGTTGCTGTGTTGGTTGGTTGTCCTCGGAAAAATCCTGTGAAGGAAGGGAAGGATTTATTCAACTCTGCTTTTTTTATTCACGAAGGAGAGGTGAAGCAAGTGATTGATAAAACCTTGTTGCCGACTTATGATGTTTTTGACGAGTACCGTTATTTCGAACCGAACAAAAAATTTGAAGTCATCCACTTCAAAGGAAAAAAATTAGCGGTTACTATTTGCGAAGACATTTGGAACGTAGGTAACGATAATCCGCTTTATACTATTTGCCCGATGGATGAGTTGATTAAGCAATCGCCCGATATTATGATTAACCTTTCTGCTTCACCATTCAGTTATGTGCAACATGAAGAACGGCTGAAAGTTATTCGCGCTAATGTAGAGCGATACAAAATTCCGATGGTGTATGTAAACCAGGTAGGAGCACAAACCGAATTGATTTTTGATGGAGGAAGTGTTGCAGTTACACCAAACGGGACGATTGCTTGTCAACTTCCGTTCTTTGAAGAAAATATAAAATGTTTGTCGTTTGATAGTTTATCGTTTGTGGTTGAACAACAAACTATAAACAACGAACAACAAACGAATGCTATTGGCTTGGTTCACGATGCGCTTATACTTGGCATTCGCGATTACTTTTCAAAACTTGGATTTAAAAAAGCCATTCTCGGGTTAAGTGGTGGAATTGATTCTGCTCTCGTTTTATACCTCGCTGCCGAAGCATTGGGCAAAGAGAATGTAATGTCTCTTCTGCTTCCTTCGGGTTTCTCTACCAGCCATTCTCTATCTGATGCTAAACAACTTTGTCAAAATCTCGGAACGAAATATGAAACCATTCCCATCGAAAATAATTTTCAAGCATTTCTAGAAACGTTAGATCCGTTCTTCAAAGACTTACCGTTTAATGTGGCAGAAGAAAATTTGCAAGCGCGGGTGCGTGGAGTTTTGCTAATGGCTTTCAGCAATAAGTTTGGTTACATTCTTTTAAACACAACCAACAAAAGCGAGGCCGCAGTTGGTTACGGAACTTTATATGGCGATATGTGTGGCGGGCTTGCTGTGCTTGGCGATGTTTACAAAACGCAAGTGTATGAACTCGCTCGTTATATAAATAGAAATGAAGAAGTAATTCCTTTAAACATCATTTCAAAAGCTCCTTCTGCCGAGTTGCGCCACAATCAAAAAGATTCCGACTCGCTTCCGGAGTATGACATTCTAGATAAAATCCTTTTTCAGTACATCGAAAAGCGGCAGGGTCCGAAAGAGCTTGTGTCAATGGGTTTTGAAAAAACGCTTGTTGACCGTGTATTGAAACTGGTAAATAGCAGTGAATGGAAAAGGGCTCAAACTCCACCTATACTTCGGGTTTCGCCAAAAGCGTTTGGCATGGGACGCAGGATGAATATTGAGGGAAAATATTTGGGATAATCTTAAACTTATTTCAATTTCTCATTATTCTGATGTCGCTCAGAATCTCTGTTTGTTTTCTTATCTAAGTTTTTTTGAAGTGCGGTTGTTAAATCAACTCCTGTTTGGTTGGCGAGGCAAATAAGCACAAACAACACATCAGCTAATTCATCACCCAATTCTTTTTGCTTGTCGCTTTCTTTAAAACTCTGCTCTCCATATTTGCGAGCAATAATGCGCGCCACTTCCCCAACTTCTTCGGTAAGCATTGCCATGTTTGTGAGTTCATTGAAATAACGAACACCGGTTATCTTTATCCAGTTGTCAACTGTGGTTTGCGCTTCTTGTATTGTCATAGTTTGTATTTTGCATTTAAGCCCCCTTCCGGGAGTTAGGGGCTGTCTTCTCCATTTCTTTCGCAATCCTCTTCGCATCATACGCATCCATCTTCTTCAAATGCTCAATTACACTTTGATGACTTTCGGCATCTCTGTTTTGCGATAGTTTGCTCGCGGCTTCAATTCGCTCTACTTTAATTTCAAACCCAACTACACCGCGCAAATCTTTTTCTAAAGTATGAGCAGGAATTTCATCATATCCCTGAGGCTTTTCAGCATGGGCTGTTTCATAACGCGCCATCAATTTCTGAAGCATAGCTTCTAATTCCTGCCCTTCTACCAATCTCGCTTTGCCATAAATATGAACCGCTTTATAGTTCCAGGTAGGAACGTTTCGATGATTATACCACGATGGAGAAATATAGGTATGCGGTCCCATGAAAATGGCAAGCACATCATTCATAGTTTCGAAACTTTTCCATTGAGGATTGGCGCGTGCAATGTGTCCGTGCAAAATCCATTGATCGCCTTCGTTCGTAATTAGTTCAAGCGGAATATGAGTTGCCCATGGTAAATTATCTTTGATGGAAACCAGCGTAGCAAAACCGAACTCGCGAATGAGCAATTCAATTTCATTTACATCGGTTTCTTTAAAATGTGGCGGTATATACATGTAAGGAGTTTACTTTGCCTTCGTCTGAATTCAAAACTAATATTATGAAGCAGAAATTTCTTCTCGTTTTTGGCTTGTTTCTTTGCACACAAATTTTCTCACAATCACCAAGGACTATTGTGATGGAACATTTCAGCAATACCCGCTGTGGTATCTGTGCTTCGCGCAATCCAGGATTTTATTCCGTGCTTTCCAACTATCCTCAGGTGCTGCATATTGCTTATCACCCAAGCGCTCCATATTCTCAATGTTATTTCAGCTTGCAAAATGTTTCAGAGAATGACGCGCGCACCAATTACTACAATACTTATGGCTCTACTCCAGATTATTTTTTGAACGGAAAACAATTGCCCGGTGCTAATCCTGCAATTAATAACACAACCATTGATACCGCTTTGAATCAAACAAGCCCGATAGAAATACGTGCGACCGAAGAATTGATTGGAAGCGATTCCGTAAAAGTAACAGTGGTGGTAAGAACAACAGGTGTTACTGCTATTTCAACAGTAAGAATGTTTGCGGGTGTAGCGGAGAATCCCGTTAACTACAATGCACAAAATGGCGAAACTGTTCATCATGATGTTTTCAGAAAAGCACTGACTACTGCCGCAGGAAATCAGTTTGCACTGCCTGCGCTGAATGACAGTGCTATTTTTGAATTTACCTATGCCATAAAAAATGATTGGAACGCGAACAACATTTACACGCTTGCTTTAATTCAGCGCGATGACACCAAGGAAGTTTTGAATGCGGCAAAATCTATGCGAGCTATTTCCACTTCTATTAATGATGTAAATGAGGACGGGTTTGGGGTTTATCCGAATCCAGCAGCAGAAAAATTACGAATTACAAGTTACAAATTACAAACTGAGCAGCCGATTACAATTTTTGATTTATCGGGAAGGCAAATATTAGAGCAGCGAATTTCAAAAAACGAAATTGATGTAAGCCAATTAGAGAAAGGAGTTTACTTCGTCAAAATAAATAACAGAGTAAGGAAATTTGTTAGAGAGTAATACTGTATTTGCTGCCGCTGTTTACCGCTACTTCATTCTTTTCCCCTGCTATCCATATTAATTGTTACAGGCCCGTCATTTATAAGTGCCACTTTCATGTCAGCACCAAACTCACCGCTGCCGTTTTCCTTTCCTAAATCCTTTTTTACCTGCTGTTTAAATTTCTCGTAAAGTGGAATTGCTACTTCGGGTTTTGCCGCGCGAATAAAAGAAGGACGGTTTCCTTTTTTAGGGACAATCTTCTGCATCCAAACAAGTTATTTACGCTTTCGAAAACTTCCTTCTAAACCAACCTCTTGTTTTATAACCGAGCATATACATGGCAGGCACTACCAAAAGTGTAAGGAATGTTGCCATCAGCAATCCGAAAATCATGGTCCAAGCTAAAGGTCCCCAGAACATTACGTTATCGCCCCCTAAATACCAATGCGGGTTGAGTTCGCTGAAGAGTTTGGCGAAATCCATGTTGAGTCCGACTCCGAGCGGGATTAGTCCAAGAATGGCGGCAAAAGCGGTGAGAATAACCGGAGTCATACGGGTGGCTCCTCCTTCAACTACTGCTTCTTCAACTGTCATGCCGCGCTCGCGCAATTCGTCTGTAAATTCAATGAGCAATATTCCGTTTCGGATAACAATACCCGCCAGGGCGAAAATACCTACCCCGCTCATAACAATGGAAAATTTCATACCTGCGAGCGTGAAGCCAAGTGCCACTCCAATAAGTGAAAACGCTACGGTGGTAAAAATTATCATCGGCTTTATTACGGAGTTAAACTGCATAACCAGAATCATGAGCATGAGTGCCAGTGCCATACCGAAAGCCACCATCAGGAACGAACCTGTTTCCTGCTGCTGTTCCTGCTCACCGGTCATTTTCACTTCGTAGCCTTCAGGAATATCCATGTTGGCGATAATCTGTTCCACCAACGGAATTACTTCATTGGCTGTATATCCTTCTGATAAATCAGAGCCAAGAGTAACCACGCGCTTCTGATTTTTACGGTTGATAACGCTGATAGAATTATCGTAACGAAGTTTAGCAATAGATGAAATGGGAACCTGACGGAATTGCCCGGTGCTGAAATCCATGTATGAAATATTCACGTTCATCAATTGCTCTACTTGCTGTCTGTCTTCGGCACGCAGGCGCAGTTGAATGGGTGCATCGTCATTGGCATCGCGGAATTTTGAAGCTTCTTTTCCGAACAGGGCGGTTCTTAATTCGGCTCCTACCTGCCCGAGAGAAATTCCTTCGCGCTGCATTTTTTCTTTATCAATATCAATAATTATTTCGGGCTTGCTGATTTGCAAATCGCTCTTTAAATCGTCAATACCGTCAATGGACTCTTTATCAATAGTGGTTTTTAAATCAACCGCCAACTGTTGTATCACTGCAAAATCATCACCGCTCACTTCAATGTTTATCGGCTTACCTACCGGAGGACCATTGCGTTCTTTCTCCACCGAAATTTCGGCTCCCGCAATACCTTTTGCCCTGAACGATTTTTGAAGAGAATCTAACCAAAAGCCGGTGGCAGGAAAGTCCTTGTCCTTTAACCTTTTTCTATCGGCAAATTTTTTAAAGGCTATAGTTACTTTGCTTTTATGCGGGGTAGCCACCTTATCGGGATTTTGCGGATCACCGGCACCCAATCCTACGTTTGAAATTACGGATGTAACATCGGGATTGTTTTCACCTATCACACTGTAAACACGCGCTTCAATTTCGCGGGTTACTGAATCAGTTATGTTGGCATCGGTACCCATGGGCAGTTTGCAATACACATATACAAAGTTGGGTTCGCCATTCGGGAAAAATTCAATTTGCGGCTTGGTGGCAAAGTAGAGCATCCAACTTAATACCAACATGGCAACAACTATTAATGGGATATAGATGGGACGGTATCCTTTGATGAAAGCTCTCAACGTTTTGCGATAAGCATTTACTACCGTAGGCCACAATCTTTTTTGCCAAAACATAATGGCATGTGTAAGAGCAAAGTGATAGATTAAAATAAGAACAATAAAAGTTACTCCGAAATTTCCGATGCCCCAGTTCTTAGTTGCATAACCAACAATTGCCATTACCGCAAAGAACAAAAAGCCTTTGTAGTAATCTTTAAGTTTTGATTTGCTGTGGTCGTCTTTCTTCATAAACGAAACAGCAAACACGGGGTTCATAACAAAGGCTACAAAAAGCGAAGCGCCTAAGGTGATGATGAGTGTAATAGGGAGATTCTTCATGAACTTTCCTACAATGCCCGGCCAGAATAATAAAGGAATGAAAGGTGCGAGAGTGGTGAGTGTTCCCGCCAATACAGGAATGAATACTTCGCCCGCTGCATATTTAGCGGCTTGCACAATTCCGAAGTCGTACCGGTTATAAATACGGTGGGTGTTTTCAATTACAACTATTGCATCGTCCACTACAATTCCGAGGGCGAGAAGCAAGGAGAAGAGCACCATCACGTTCATGGTCATTCCCAAACTGGGCATAAACAGAAACGCAACAAGTGTGGTAAGCGGCACGGACAGACCCACAAAGAATGCATTGCTGAAACCCATAAAGAACATCAGGACAAACACCACGAAAATGAAACCGAGGATAACCGTGTTCATAAGATCGTGTAACTGAACGCGGGTGTTTTCGGAGGTATCGCCTGTAACTTTAATCTTTAAACCCTGAGGAAATTTTGTGGTTTGAAAGTCTTCGAGGATAGTGTAAATCTGGTCGGTTGCGTTAATGAGGTTTTCACCGCTTCTCTTTACAACGTTAAGTGTAACAACAGGTTTGTGGTCGAGTTGGGCAAAGTCTTGCTTCTCTTTAAAAGCATCTTCAACAGACGCAATGTCTTTAATAAAAACAGTAGTGCCGGTAAACGAGCGAACGATAATATCACCAATCTCTTTTGGATTTTTGAATTCACCGGTTACACGCAAATTTCTACGCAGTTCATTCACACGAACTTCACCACCCGATATGTTTAAGTTTTCGCGCTGCACGGCATTTTCAATATCCATGAAAGAGATTCCGGTGCTAGTCATTTTATATAAGTCCACGTTTATCTGCACCTCACGGTCAACCCCACCCACAATATCTACGCGGGTAATTTCTTTCATGCTTTCAATCTTATCCTGCAAGTCTTCAGCATATTTCTTAATCTGGTCAAGTGGAAAATCACCGGCAATGTTGATGTTCATAATCGGCATCTCATTGATGTCAAACTCCTGAATTTGAGGATCTCTATCTAAGTCGTTTGGTAAATCTTTTTTGCCTTTTGCCACAGCATCAGTTACCTTTTGCTTGCAATCGCTCGGCTTTAAATCGGTATTAAACTCAACGGTAATTATAGAAACATCAGAAAGTGAATTGCTCGTTACCTTCTTTACGCCATTGATACTCTTTACTTGTTTTTCAATCGGCTTGGTAATAAGGTTTTCAATATCTTCGGGGGTAGCTCCCGGATAAATAGTGGCAACTGAAATAGTAGGTACTACTACATCAGGGAAGAGTTCTTTAGGCAAACTGTTATATACAAGCAAGCCGGAAACAATTATGATACTGATGAATACATAAATGCTCGTGGCATTGTCAATACACCAACTGGTAAACTTGAGTTCTTTTAAACGTTCGGTATTCATAGCCCCCTGACCCCCGAAGGGGGAATTTTAGTTTGTGAATTTATTTTCGATTTCCTCATCATGCTTGACTTCTTCTTTTCTGCATTTGTCTTTAAACCCCCTTCGGGGGTTTGGGAGCAGGTATTAATATTCAATTCGCTGACCATCCACCACCTCACTAAAGCCGAAGGTGATAATTTTGTCTCCTTCGCTTAGTCCTTCGGTAACTACAGTGTTTCCGTCATAGTCAGCTCCTGCCTTTATCATTTTTTTATGCGCTGTTTTTACTCCGCTTTCTTCAAGGGCTACCAACACATAAGTCCCCTCTGCCGATTTTTGAATTACGTTAGATGGAACAATCAATACATTTTTCAGAATTGCATCATTTATTTTCAATTTCGCAATCATGTTGGCACCATATTCTCCATGAGAGTTATTCAATTTTGCTTCCAAGGTGAAAGTGCGGGAGCGTGGGTCAATAGTTTTTGACACATAGCTTACGGTTGTCTCAACTGTTTTGTTTATATCAGGAAATTCAATACTTACTTTATCGTTGTTTCTGACTTTTCCGAAATCGCTGTCAGCAAGTTTCGCTTTCACTTTCAAATTTTGATCATTGATAATACGAATGCCGGGCATCAACTGACTGGGAGCAGCCATATCACCTATGCGTAGGTTTACAGCATCAACTGTTCCGCTGATAGGAGCGATTATCTTTGTCATTTCCAATTGTTTCTTTAATCCTGCTAATCCGCTTTCGGCAGATTCCTTTTGTGTTTTAGCTTGAAGGTATTGAATTTCGCTGCCCACTTTTTGTTCCCAAAGGCGAGATTGTTTTTCGAAAGCAGTTTTTGCTAAAGCAACTTGAGTTTCTGTAGAGCGTACCTGATCTTCAATAGCAGAAGTGGTTTGAGTTAATCCCAATATCTGACCTTTACTTACCTTATCTCCAACCTTTACATAAATAGCAGTAACTATTCCGGGTTGCTGGTTTAATGCAAGGATATTGTCTTCGGCATCTACATTTCCCTGCACTTCAATGTAATGTTTAAAGTCTTGCTTTTTTACTTCTGCCACTTCAATCAGTTTTGTTTTTTGTTGAATATGGAAGGAAGTATCCAGTTTGGCAATTTCCTTTTCAAGCAATTCTATTTTGCCGTTCAGGTCTTTTAAATCGGTTTTGTATCCGGCTAACTTCTTTTTCTTGTCAGCTATACCCGATTTTTCTGCGGCATCTCCGCATGACCCAAGAATACCTGCTATAAACAATATCACTGCAAATTTTTGAAACTTCATGACCTTTATTTTTTATTTTTTCTAATAACTAAAAACCACTTACTACTATTTTTTTCTATTTCACTCCCATTGCTTTATCTAAGTCTGCCTTTGCGTTAAGCAAGCTCAAAACACTTTGAACTCTTTTTAATTGATTAGTAGCATTATCTGTTTCGCTTTGCACTAATTCAAAACTGCTGCCGATACCTTCGGTGTATTTAATTTGATTGGTTTTAAAAATCTTCTCGCTCAATTCGCTGGAGCGTTTGTTGTTTGCTTCATCAATTAAAGCTGATTCAAAGGCGCTGCGCGATGCTCTGAATTGTAATTCTGCTGCGTTTTTAAAATTCTCTAAATCATTTTCAGTTTTCAGCTTGTCAATTTTTGCCTGCTTTACGTTTGACATTCTGCTACCCGAATCAAAAATGGGTAGTTTTATAGTGATGCCTACTAAACCTTGGTCGAACCATTGTGTTTGCTTTCGCGTATCTCCATCGGGATAAGTGATGGTTGTTGACTTAAACAAATCACCGAAATTGGTTCCTTGTGCCTGCCAGCCGTAATTAAGGTAGGCAAACATGGAAGGGAAATAGCCGCTTCTGCGTTGTGCTACATCATATCCGCGAATACGAATAGCTGTTTCAAGCAATTCCTTTTCTATACGTTGAGAAACATCAAATTTACCTTCTGCATCTACTGTTAACTGAGCGCGCAAGTCTTCGAGATTATCTTTCAGAATAATTTCATCATTCAAATTCATTCCCATTTGAAATTTCAAATTGTCTACTGCCACGCGCGCCATTTGTGTTTGTAAAGTAATCTGACTTTGTAGTTGTGCTTCGGCTAATGCTAAACGATCAACATCTAATTCTTCAATCAACCCTTCTTTGAAAACGGTGCGGGTATCATTCAATAATTTTTGAACCATTTTTATATTATCAGTCAGTAAAGAAACTCCTTCACCGGCTGCTGCTGCCTGGTAATAAGCTTTCATCACGTTGTACTTTACTTCTTGCTCGCTGAGATTTTTTTGCAGGCGGGCTGTTCTCATAAAATCTTTAGTGGCTTTTAATCCGATAACGTAGCGTCCGTCAAAAATTAACTGCGAAATCGAAAGAGAAGAAGAAATGTTGTGAGGCAGAACAAATGAAAATTTAGCATCCTTACTTGCAATGGCACTTTGATACAAGAGGTTTCTAATATTTGGATCTTGTGAGGCAAGGTAGCTGAAAACCTTTGAACTTGCGCTTGTAGTATCTGAAAAGAACTGATTAAATGCCGGTGAAACAGGCTGCTTAAAATAATAGTTATAGCCTATTTCTGCATTAATGGTTGGCAAGCCGGTAGCCATAATCTCCCAGTTGCGCGCCTTGGCTTGATCTACATCAAGTTTGGCGTTCTTCATGCTGTTATTGAAATCCAAAGAGTAATCAACTGCTTCTTTCAAAGTAAAACTCTTGGTGGTTTTATCCTGCGAAAAACTAATTGATACACAAAAAATATATATAGCTATTACGGAAAATATTTTTTTCATCACTTTTTTATTTTACAAAGTCGTTCAGCTTTTAAATAAATTGTGTTGCTCCAGATACTTCAGCCCTTTCGGAGAAACAATTCCGCGCAAATGGTAATTTAGATACTGTTTATAAATTTCAATGTAAACGTATCTTTTTGCAGGAAACAAATCCTGATTTACCAGCATATCTATTCCTCCGATATATATTTTCGAAATAATGTCAGCATCTAAATCGTTTCGGTAAACACCCTGTTTAACTCCGTTTTTCAAATTTTCTTCTATGCGGTTGAGCATAAAATGAAAACGATACTTATTGTAAATGTCCCATGTTTCGGGGTAATACTTTTGCATATCGGTAAGTGCCGAAGGATTGAAATCGCTAACCTGATTGAAGAAATAAGCAATCATGTGAATCATTTCATCTACCGAATTTTCGGCAGGTTTCAGCATTGCCTCTAGCTGCTTGCGCTCTGCATCCAGATAATTCTGCAAAGTCAATTTCACCAGCTCGGCTTTATTCTCCACAAACCGGTAAATAGTCTTCTTACTCATGCCAAGTTCCTTCGCCACATCGTCCATGGTAAGGTTCCTGATACCATATTTTTTAAATAGGTCGGCAGACTTTTCAAGTAAGAGAACTAACTGTTTGTTTTTCAAGCGGGCGCAAATGTATATGATAAAAACTATGGAAACAAAATTAAGTGTCAAAGTTTCCCAAATTATGATACGAAGCGTATTCTTCGCTTGATAAGGCGTCTCTTCTTATGTTTGCATGGATGAATTTTCTAGACTATTTCTCCCGTCAATCGGACATTTATTTAAAGGCGCGACCAACTTATCCCGAAGAACTGTTTAAATATCTCGCTTCTATTTCACCGTCTAACGCGCTTTGCTGGGATTGCGCTACAGGAAACGGACAAGCGGCAATTTCTTTATCGAAGTATTTCAAAAAAATAATTGCTACCGATGGGAGCAAAAAGCAAATTGCCAATGCCATTCAAAAGGAAAATATTGAGTACCGTATTGGAACAGCCGAACAAAGCGGCTTAGAAAATTCATTGGTTGATTTAATAACTGTTGCGACAGCCGCGCACTGGTTTGATCATGAACTGTTTTACAAAGAAGCAGAACGGGTGGCAAAACCAAACGGAATATTGGCTGTATGGACTTATTCGGAAGCAAAAATTTCAGACCCGATAGATAAACTGATGGAATGGTTTATGTACGATTTTCTTTATGACTATTGGCCCGATGGAAGATGGTACGTGCGAAATAAGTATGAAACACTTCCCTTTCCTTTTGAGCAGATTGATTCACCCGATTTTTTTTGCAAGATGGATTGGACAAAAGAACAATGGTTAGGTTATGTAAGAAGTTGGAGTTCTTATAACAACTTTTTGGCTAAGCATCATACTGACCCGATAGAAGTATTGTTGCCGAAACTGAATTTACTTTGGAATGATTCTAAAGTAAACACAGTGGTATGGCAACTTCATTTAAAATGCGCGCAACTGAATGGCTTGTGACCGAAGTAATGTCTAAAAAAAGTTAACCGTGCTAACAATCCTATTGACTCTGCTGTAAAAGGTATTACATTTGTTCTTAATCAAACGACAACAAAAATTTTAAACTAAAAAACAAACAAAATGAAAAAGTTATTTCTAATGTTAAGTATTGCCGGATCAGTTATGTTAGCTACCGCACAGGATAAAGGAGCTACTCCTTCGGCACAAGAGTCGGCAGCAGCACCGGATCCAAACGCTCCTGAGTTTAAGTGGGAAAGCACCACCGTTGACTATGGAACAGTTACTAAAGCGGACGAATCTGCCGCAGGTCGCGAATTTAAATTCACCAACACAGGCAAATCGCCACTTATCATTTCAGGATGCAAAGGTTCTTGCGGATGCACCGTTCCTACTTGCCCAACTGAACCAATTCTTCCCGGAGGAAAAGGAAGCATTAAAGTTCATTACGATATTAACCGTGTAGGTCCGTTTACAAAAACTGTAACCGTTACTTCTAACGCAAAAAATCCAAATGAAACTTTGAAGATTACAGGAACAGTAAACGATCCGGATGCAGGTAAAACTCCGGCTCCATCTGCTACACCATCACCTGTTGCTCCTCACTAGTAGGTAGCTTTCAGTATAAATTCTTAAACGGGTTTCGAAAATTTTCGGAACCCGTTTTCTTTTTTACCTCCTCCAACTCCTCCAAAGGAGGAGAGTTAACTAGATTTGCAACCAATGAATACAAAAAATGACATCCGGAAGTTCTCTTTAGAAGAACTTATAGCGGAGTTTGAAAAAATGGGGGAGCCCAAATTTCGGGCTAAGCAGATACATGAGTGGCTTTGGCAAAAATCTGCACGTTCGTTTAACGAAATGACCAATCTTTCGAAAGAACTTCGCTGTAAATTGGATGAGCAGTTTTCATTCTATTCAGTTACAGAAAACATTGTTCAGAAAAGTCAGGATGGAACAGTTAAGCTGGGCATGAAATTGCATGACGACCGTTTGGTGGAAGGCGTAATGATTCCGGATGAAGAAAGAAACACTGCCTGTGTTTCATCGCAGGTTGGTTGCACACTCAGTTGCACTTTTTGCGCTACAGGATTTTTAAAACGAGAACGCAATTTAGAAGC
>JBKJJB010000129.1:0-3534 GCA_046598235.1 Chitinophagales bacterium | reverse complement strand
ACCGCACAGGGCAAATTTGTGCAGCAGTTTATCCGACAGGAATAAAGGTTTCGTAAAAAGGTTTTGTTCATTGTTCCCGAGTCTCCCCTCGGACTCTGCGCTATTTAATTTTTAGTCTTCACTAAAACCAAAAGTTAATTCTGTTCTTCCGCCCAAGCGGGGGCTCCGCTTCGGGACCCCAATGCTATAAACTCCTTCCGTCCTTTGCTGTCATTGCGTAGCAAAGGAAAACGATAAAGAGAAGGGTTCTAAACCAGCCATAAAAGGCACCTACATTTGATTTCATGTTTTGCGTTTTGAAGATTGTAATGTTTACGTTGCAAAAGTGTTTGGCAAACGAGTTGCACTGCATGACCTCCCTCAAAAGAGATATGACTTTAATCAGTGGCAGGAAAAAGGGTATATTATAATGTTATAGCTTTTTAAAGCCATCTTACCTGAGATATTAACAACCTCATACACATTATAATAATATAAATGTGATTAGAATTAATGAAATTAATTAGAAAAGCTTATTTTTGTATAGTAAAGATGATTTATTTAGTATCTTTAACCTTAAGAAATCAGATTCAACTGCTAAATCAATTAAATAATATTGCTTCACTGAAAATACACTTTTATGCTTGCTTTAAATCTTAGTCTCGGAATTTTCACTTTATTCTTACCACTTTTCATTTACCGCGCTTTTCTTTGGTTTCTTGACAAACCTGAAGCGAAGACTCCTGTTGAGAAGACAGCTGATACGGAACTTATATTAGCTCAGAGTTGAAATTTATCCTCACATTTTTGCCAAAAGAAATAGTGTTACACAAACCTTTTTAAGTAACTCATCAGAGCAAGTACATAAACCGAGCAGGTCATAATATTCGTTATTTAAACAAAAAGTCCGGGCTATTGACCCGGACTTTTGTTGCTGATAATAAGCTGCTGTAGTTATTTTATAGCCGATACCTTTTCTACTGACAAAGAGTTGGCATTTGCAGAAAGCTCTGAATTGCTTTGACCGGGAAACTGATTAAAGAAATCTTTATACGAGTTACCGATGATTGTATAAACCCCTGTGTTCATATCCACGAAAATGTTGTTCATCATGTTCACACTGTTTCCGCTGCAAACATTTCTATAATATCCCTGACCTGAAACATGCGCAGTATTAATAGCCAGTTTTACACGATTAAAGCTAAGCACCTGATTATCGGTATTGCCAGTTAAACTTATACCCATTGCATCGGTGTTTCCATTGATAGTTATGGTGTTGTTGCTTATTTGTCCGGCTTCTTTGTCCTGCGCTACACAGTTGTTCAGCACTAAGCCTGTTGCACCGCTCGAAGTATTCATAATATTTCTAGTTACAATCATCTGATTTGATACGTTATCTAAGCTGATTGCTTTGTAGCCATTCTTGTTTACTAAAGTACTTACAACATTACTATTTACAATGGGAGCATCTTCGTTTACAAGCACAAGACCTGCCTCTGTTTGTCCGAAGAACAAGGTTCCCTGAACCAAAGTTTTAGAATCAGGATTCGCAGCACTTACTCCGCTTTTCCAAATACCCATGCTACCGTAGTTCACTTCGCAATCTTCAAACGAAACATCACTTTTAGAAGCCGTGCTTGCAAAGTAGATAGCTGCATTATTAGCACCTGCTTGTGGTTTGTCAACACCATTGAATACTACGTTATTAAAATGCAAACCGCTTGATTTGCCTTCTACGCGCATACAGTTTCCATACGTGCCGTCTTTGTGATCAATAGTTATGTTTTCGAGCGTAACATAAGATGAATTGATAACCATTGCGGCATCTGTGGTGCCATAACTGATAACTACATCGGCATTGTTGCCGGTAGCCGATTCAAACTTTACAGGGTTAAAAGATGAAACTCCCGGAATAGAAGAGATAACTACTCTCTCGTTGTACTTTCCACTTTCTATTTTAAAAGAAACCGGACCCGACACACCGCCACATTTAAGCGAGTTAATCGCTTCGTTAATGGTTGAAAAATCAGCTCTTTCGCTGCTGCCTATAACGAACTCTCCGTATAGTGCTGGGCAATTGTTGGCAAAAGCATTTACTGAAACTGTTATCAGTAGGGCTACGATTATTTTGTTTAGCTTATTCATAATATCTGCGTTTAGTTAATTGATTTTTTTAGCGAACACTAACAATGTAGCGACAGACCACCGCAACGTCAAGCAATAGCCTGCATCTTGTTACACAACAGAGTTTGTAAAACAAAACACAAAATGTAAAATGAAGTCTACAGCTTGTATAGAAAGGCTATAACTGAAAAAAATTTAACTATGTAAGAAGCTGTTTGGATTTGTGTCAAAACATTTTTACAGGCATAAAAACGAGACTGTCATGCTGACGAAGGACGCATCTTGTATTGTCTTAGCCAATGAAATACAAGATTCCTCATTTCGCAGAGCCGAAATTCGGAATGACAAAATCTATCCTAATTCTTTTATCTTGTAAAACCCAAACAGTTTCTAAAGTCTTTAGGGAAAATAACCTTTCTGCTATAAGTGTTTCTTTGTTATCGGTAGATATTTACATTTGTAGCATTCACTAACAAACGATCATCTGCATGAAATTTTTTATTGACACAGCCAGTTTAGAGCAAATTAAAGAAGCGGAAGCACTTGGCATTCTTGACGGAGTTACCACCAACCCATCGCTGATGGCGAAAGAAGGAATAAAGGGTGAGGCAAATATCCTGAAACATTATGTAACCATTTGCGAGATGGTTAACGGTCCGGTAAGTGCCGAAGTCATTTCTACAGATTTTAAGGGAATGGTGGAAGAAGGAAATAAGTTGGCAGCACTTCACCCGAACATTGTAGTGAAAGTGCCGATGATTAAAGAAGGAGTTAAAGCAATCAAGTATTTTACTGACAATGGAATTAAAACCAATTGCACATTAGTTTTTTCTGCTGCGCAGGCAATTCTAGCTGCTAAAGCTGGTGCAGCTATGGTTTCACCATTTATAGGAAGAATTGATGATGGCAACTGGGATGGCATTCAACTTATATCGCAGATAGTAAGTATTTATAAAACCTATGGTTTCAAAACCGAAGTGCTAGCTGCTTCTATCCGCTCATCACTCCACATCGTTCGCTGTGCCGATGCCGGAGCGGATATAGCCACTTGTCCATTGTCTTCGATTCTTGGTCTTTTCCATCATCCACTTACGGATATTGGCTTAGAGAAGTTTCTTGCTGATTATAAAAAGTTGAATGGATAACATCTTTAAAGCATATCACAGGATTCTGATTCAAGGGAATACTTTATGCAATTTAATTTACACAAAAACTTGATGATGATTGATAATTCAAACTTTGGATATTTAGTCCTTTTTAAAAGTTCACCTTATTTGTGAATCGGGTTCAATCCATCTAGCCTTTTACTTTAGTTTTCCATAAGCGAATATTCCAACCTAAGCCAGCCATAACTTTCAATTCGTCTAATCGGGTAGGTGCCGGAAGTGTGCTGAACACCTGACCTGTAACACCCTGCACTTTTACAAAAAA
>JBKJJB010000124.1:0-2741 GCA_046598235.1 Chitinophagales bacterium | reverse complement strand
GGACGTGAGGTTTCTTTGTCAATTGCAGAACAATACGAAACAAAGTTTTTCATTCCGTCATCAAACTTTTCTGCATTACCCTGATTGATGGAATATATTTTTCCCGATGCAGGAACTTTCATATCAGGATGAGAAAGCTGAAATTGGGCGCTCTGAGTATTGAGCGTAAACCCGTGTGTACCTTTTCCGGTTGACAGCACAAGAATGGTAGAACTTCCGTAAACAAAGTATCCTCCGGCTTTGGCATTCATTCCTTTCTGCAAAAAATCACCATCAACTACTTCTCCGTAGGGCGAAATTCTTTCGTTGATGGCAAAGATGGTTCCTATAGGAGCAGCCACATCAATATTCGAAGAGCCATCGAGCGGATCAACAGCAATAGTGTATTTACCTCCTTCATTTAAAGTAACAATGCCCTCGTTCTCTTCGCTAAGATAGCCCGCGCAGGTTTCACTTGCACGAAGATAGTCCATCAGTATTTTATTCGAGAGGTCATCGAGCTTCTGTACCGTTTCACCCTGCACGTTAGTATCGCCTGTGGCACCTGTGATGTCACTTAATCCGGCATTGTTAACAAAGCCGTTAATGATTTTACAACCTTCTGCAAGCGAGAAAATTATTTTGGCTAATTCGATGGAAGTATTTGATTCGAGAAAATCATCAAGGTTGGTTCCTTTCTTCATGAAAACATCAGATTTCGATTCGCACAAATATATCAAATGAGGTCGCACTGCCTCTTTTAAAATATCCACCGAAGAATATCTTTGCGCCTCCAAAAAAACGAACATGAGTTTTATAATTAGACATGGAGATGAGAAGGATGTGCCCGGCATTTTTAAATTAATTAAGGAGTTGGCAATATTTGAGCGCGCACCCGAAGCGGTAATTAATACGGAGAAGAAACTAAAGGAAGATGGCTTTGGAGAAAACTCTATCTATAAAGTTTTTGTTGCCGAGCAGGTAGATACGAATGACATTATCGGCATGGCACTTTACTACACCGCCTACTCCACCTGGAAAGGAAGAATACTTTATCTGGATGATTTAGTTGTAACCGAAGACATGCGCAGATACGGCATCGGCAGAAAACTAATCAACGAAGTCTTAAAAGATGCACTAGAAAGCGGAGTAAGTCAGATACGCTGGCAAGTGTTGGACTGGAATACTCCTGCAATAGAGTTTTACAAAACACTCGGAGTAGAATTTGACCCCGAATGGGTTAACTGCAAAATGAGTGCTGAGCAGATTGAAAAATATGTTGAGTCTATCAGCGCACCGTCAAATTAAATTATCAAAACAAAAGAAATGGAAGTATATAAATTCGGAGGAGCATCGGTAAAGGATGCAGAAGCAGTAAAGAATGTTGCCACTATTTTTAAAGAGAACAGCTCTAATGAAAAGGTAGTTGTCATTTCGGCTATGGGCAAAACCACCAATGAGTTAGAAAATGTGGTGAATCAATACTATGCCGGAATTGTTGGTGATAACTCCAACAATGGCAAATGGGAGAAAACGCTTGATGGCGTATTCGACAAGCACCTCGTCATTATTAAGAATCTTTACAACAACGGAGGGCTTGAAAAAGCTACCAATGATGTAAAGAAGATTATTGAAGAAGCGAGAAAGTTTCTGAAAGAAAATAATTCGCGCAATTACAATTATATCTACGATCAGATAGTTTCTGTTGGAGAATATATTTCTACTACCATCGTAAGCGACTATGCCAACTCCATCGGCTTGAAGAATACTTTGCTCAACGTAAAAGATGTATTATTTACGGACAACGCCTACACCGAAGGGAAAGTAGATTTCAAAAAGACGGAAGAAGTCATCAATAAGAAGGTAACAGAACTAGTGAAAAATGGTTTTGTGATTACACAAGGATTTGTCGGTTCAACTCCAGAAGGATTTGCTGCAACACTCGGTCGTGAAGGTTCCGACTATACGGCTTCTATCTTCGCGTATTCTTTAAATGCTACCCGCATGACCGTTTGGAAAGATGTGGAAGGAATTATGAATGCCGACCCGAAAGAATTTCCCGAAGCACAGTTTTTGAAAGAGCTTACTTATCACGAAGCAATTGAAATGACTTATTACGGAGCAAGCGTTATTCACCCAAAAACAATTAAGCCCATACAGAATAAAAACATTCCACTGGAGGTTCGCAGCTTCGTGAACTACAACAAGCGCGGCTCTATCATCAGCGCGAATGCAAATACTAATTTTCTTCCTCCTATTATTATTTTTAAACGCGGACAAGTATTGATTTCTTTTTCTGCTAAAGATTTTTCCTTTATTGCAGAAGAACATCTCAGTAAAGTGTTCGCCACGTTTGCAGAGAATCGCTTGAGAGTAAACATGATGCAGAATGCAGCTATCAGTTTTTCAATTACGGTAGATTTTAAGCAAGAGAAGATTGACAACATCATGGAGCAACTGCAAAATGATTTTACAATTACTCAGAATACAGGATTAAGTCTTCTCACTATTCGCCATTTCAATCAGGGCATCATTGATAAGCTCACAAAAGATAAGGATATTCTTCTTCGTCAAATTTCACGCAATACCATTCAGGTGTTGATGCGGGAATGAGAAAAGAATGGATAAATGGAATGTTGGAATACTGGATTAAACATTTTCCATCCATCCACCATTCCATTTATCCATTTACTTGAAAGCATCCAAGCCTGTAATATCCATTCCTGTAATAAGTAAATGGATGTCGTGTGTTCCTTCGTAAG
>JBKJJB010000237.1:0-4307 GCA_046598235.1 Chitinophagales bacterium | reverse complement strand
TCCAATTCTGCGGATACTGAACAACGATGGTGTGGGCTATTATATCAGCGAAAAGAACGAGCGCATACCGCTCAACGATAAATTTACATCGCACGTAGCAATTGCAGTTGGAAATGTAGAAATGCACCAAAGCGCCAACCGCGATAGCACCGTGCAAGTTGCTCTTTACAAACTGATTCAATACGTTCATAAAGATGAATTCCTCAGCGCACTGGTTGACCAGGTGTATGTGAATGAAAAAGGAGAGATGGATGTGATACCCAAAATCAGCGGACACATCATTCACTTCGGAAACGCAGAAGAAGGAATGGAAGAAAAGTTTTCGCGTTTAAAAATTTTTTACAAAGAAGGAATTGCAAAAGTGGGGTGGGAGAAATATAAAAGCATTGACTTGCGGTACTTGAATCAAGTGGTGTGCGAAAAGAGAGATACGGTTTTAAACAAAACTCAACTATAAATTACAAATAACCTATAACCTATAACTAATTTTTACCATGGCTCTCAACCACACCAAAGAAAACCCCATCATCGTAGGACTCGACATCGGAACCACCAAAATTGCCTGCATTGTTGCGCAGCGCGACCCGTTTGGTAAGCTCACTATTATCGGTTTGGGAAAAACTCCTTCGTTTGGTGTTACGCGCGGAGAAGTTTCTAATATTAAATTGACTACCGATGCTATTCAGGAAGCTGTGGCTGAAGCAGAAAAACAGTGTGGTCATAAAATAACTTCTGTTTATGTAGGTATTGCCGGGCAGCATATTTCCAGTAAACAAAGCCGCGATATTTATACACTCAGCAATCCTGATGACGAAATTACGCGCGAAGATTTGCGCCAGATGATAACCAACATGCACCGCATTGCTTTGGAGCCGGGCGAACGAATCATCACTGTGTTGCCGCAGGAATTTACCGTAGATAACAATCATAACATAGTTGACCCTGTGGGCATGTGCGGAAGCCGTCTCGAAGCTAACTTTCACATCATTACCGGAAAAGTCACTGCTGCGCAGAACATTAAGAAGTGCGTAGAAAAGGCAGGATTAAAAATGTCGGGCTTATTCCTTGAGCCACTCGCGTCTTCGGCAGCCGTATTGCATCAGGACGAACTGGAAGCAGGTGTAGTGTTGGTGGATATAGGCGGAGGAACTACCGATATTGCCATTTTCAAAAACAAAATCATTCGCCATACGGCTGTAATCCCTTTTGCAGGTAACATTATTACCGAAGATATTCTGGAGGGCTGCAAGTTGTTGAAGCCACAGGCTGAAAAACTGAAGCAAAGTTTCGGCAGTGCTTTGCCTAACGAAACGCATGAGAATGAAATTATATCTATCCCCGGCATTGCAGGACGCGACCGCAAGGAAATTTCTATGCGCACGCTGGCTCATATCATTAATGCACGCATGGAAGAAATTTTCGCGCAGGTATATTTCGAAATTAAGAGCAGCGGTTATGCTAACTCGCTCAACGCAGGTATTGTGGTTACGGGTGGAGGTTCTCAACTGAAACACTTAAAGCAACTTATTGAATACACTACCGGTCTTTCTGCACGTATAGGTTATCCAACTTCTTTCCTAGCAAAAGGCAATAAGGAGGAAATGAAACACCCGATGTTTGCAACAGGACTCGGCTTGGTGTTAGAAGGTTATAAAGAATATGGCGATATGAAAGAGGAGCAGAAGCTTGAATTTTATCCTGAGTTCTTCCCTGTTGTTGCAGCTGAGCCAGCAGTAGTTGTGGAAGCACCACAACCCGTTTACGAGCCTATCATGCAACACGAAGAAGAATATGAAACTCACGAGCCAAACGCTCCTAAGAAAAACGTGCTTCAATCTATGACCAAGTATTTCCGCGACTGGTTTGAAGATGAAAGAGTAAACGGAGATTTCCAATAAATAACTATTAATGTTCGGAACGTGTCGGTCGGTAAGGAATACCGACCGATTTTGTTTATTGCTGTAAAATCATCTTCACACTTTTATTTTTCAGTTTCAATCCTTTTATTTTATGAAGCACGTCTGAAACTTTGTGGCGCTTAACCGCTACATAAGCAATGTAGTCCTGCACTTCTATTAAGCCGAGTTCCTCTTTGAGCAGTCCGCCTTTTTGAATGAGGAAGCCAACGATGTCAATCTTATTCACCTTGTCTTTTTTTCCGGCAGAGATGTAAATGGTAGCCCACTCGCTAGGCTTCGGAAAAGAATATTTTTCGGGTAACTCCAGTTCGGGGGCAGGATCTTTTATAAAAGGAGGAATGAATTCTTCTTCACCTAAAATTAACCAGGCAGTACCTTCGGCATGCATACGTGCCGTGCGACCGTTACGGTGAGTGTAAGTTTCGAGCGTGTGCGGCAACTGATAATGGATAACATGTTTAATAGCAGGAATATCTAAGCCGCGCGAAGCAAGATCGGTGGTAATGAGTATTTGGTTGCTGCCGTTGCGAAATTTTACGAGCGCCAGTTGCCGCTCATCCTGTTCGAGTTTGCCGTGATACACATCATGAATAACTCCACTATGATGCAGCAGCGCACTGATGCGGTCAACTGCATCGCGGTGGTTGCAAAACACCAAAGTGGTTTCGTTGCCGATTAAAGCAAGCAACGCAGTAAGTGCTTTGAGTTTATCGTGCTCTTGCGCGCGTACGGTTTTTAATGCGAGGTGAGGAGTAGCGTGTCCTTTCAGAAAATTTATTTCAACAGGTTGAGTGAGCCCTGCAAAGGTGGGTATGTCAACGCCTTTAGTAGCGGAGGTTAACATACGTCTGTTGAGATTAGGAAGATGGCTGATAATATACTCCATCTCCTTCTGAAAACCGAACTCCAATGATTTATCAAATTCATCCAATACTAAGGTCTTCACCATTTTAGTATCGAACGTTTCGCGCTCGATGTGATACATAATACGACCGGGGGTACCCACCAGCACTGCGGGAGGATGCTGAAAATTATTGCGCTCTACTTTAGTGTCATGTCCACCGTAGCAACAATTGATTTTGAAACCTGTACCCATGAGTTTAAATACTTGTTCAATCTGCATGGCGAGTTCGCGGCTGGGAACCAGTATTAGTGCCTGCACGCCTGTAACTTCCGGTTTTAAGAAAGAAAGTATTGGCAATAAAAAAGCTAATGTTTTGCCTGAGCCCGTAGGCGACAGTAACACAATTTCTTTTTTTGTTTCAGCAGTTTTTAAAACAGCCTGCTGCATTTCGTTGAGCGATTCTATTTTAAGATGGGCGAGTATTTTCTGTATCATGATTGGTGGCGAAGGTAAATTTAAATGAGTGGAAGCGCGCTGATGTATGTAATTGGACTTCTTCGGAAATTATAACTCTTTAGGATTAGGCGTTTAAATCAAAGGCATTTCGCTTCGCGATGATTACACGCCCGCCTGACCGGACGGGCAGGGTTTATAAGGTTTATTAATAGGGTTATTTATTTCTACTAAGGTTTAAAAGGCACTTGAAGAATATCCTTCTCACACGATTAACGATTGAACACTAATTTTTCGCCTTATGTATTTTTGCTTTTAACCTTAGTAGAATAAATTTGACTATCCTAAAATCAACCTTATCAACCTTATGAAAATTGAATTCAACAATCTATATACCCATTTTGTATTTACCGTTTTGCACCGCCAACCACTCCTTCAGGAAATAAATCGCGAGCGAATTGAGAAGTACATTACGGGCATCGTAAATCATCAGAAAAGCCAACTTTATGCTATCTACGTTAATCCTGACCATACGCACTTTCTGGTTTCTCATTCACCCGCACTTTCTGTGGAAGAATTAGCAACCATAATTGCAGACAGTTCACAGAAATTTATCCGCGAAAACGGACTTTGTAAACATCCATTCTACTGGCAGGAAACAGCAGCGGCATTTTCGATTTCCAAATCACACATTGACCGGGTTTGTAAGTATATCCTCAATCAACCCGAGCATCATAAGAAAGTGACTTTTGACGAAGAGTATCGGCAGTTCATGAAAATTTATCAGAAGTCATTACATTGATTTTGCCATAAGGTTTATAAGGTTTATTAATGGGGTTATTTATTTCTACTAAGGTTTAAAAGGCACTTGAAAAATATTCTTCTCAAACGATTAACGACTGAACACTAATTTCTGCCTTATGTATTTTTGCTTTTAACCTTAGTAGAATAAATTTGACTATCCTAAAACCAACCTTATCAACCCTGCCCGCCTGAATGACGAAGTCGGGCAGGGTTTATAAGGTTTATTAATAGGGTTATTTATTTCTACTAAGGTTTAAAAGGCACTTGAAAAATATTCTTCTCACACG
>JBKJJB010000140.1:0-9948 GCA_046598235.1 Chitinophagales bacterium | reverse complement strand
GGTAAACAGACAGCATGGTATTTATCATACCGCTCACCCAAAAGAAACTTACCATGCCGCTTATCAGTATAAAAGTTTCAAAGCTTCCTATTTCGCTTAGCGATACGTGCAGCTTTGCAACTTTTATACTGATAAGCGGCATGGTAAGTTTCTTTTGGGTGAGCGGTATGATAAATACCATGCTGTCTGTTTACCCGAAAAAGAATGAGCAGGAAAAGAAGGAGTTGCTGTTCGGCACGTTCATTTCGTTAGCATTGTTAAGTGCAATTGCTGGATGTTTTCTTTTTCTTTTCTCTCAAAACCTCCTTTCGTTTTTAGATAAAAAAGCAGACGGAAGCATTATATGCCTTGTGATTATCTATTTGCTTTTTAATAGTCCTTCTTTTATAAGTGAATACATTTTGTTTCTAAATGAAAAGAAGAAGGAGATTATTTACTATGCTGTCTTCTCCTCTTTCGCTACGCTTGCTACGGCTCTCGTTCCTGTAATTCTAAATTATGGAATGGAATATTCCTTATATGGAATGATTGCTGTAGCTGCTTTTAAGTTTGTTATTTCACTTTTCCTGCTTAATCGCTTTGCTGTATTTTCATTCAATTGGAATCTACAGATAGAAAACTTCAAACTTTCGCTTCCTCTTTTGCTTTCTATTTTCGTTAGCGGCTCTGCCGAATATATTGACGGTATAATCGTGAAAGCCAAATTTGATGATGTGAGTTTTGCTGTGTTTCGGTATGGAGCAAGAGAACTACCCATCCTACTCATTCTTGCAAATACTTTAAGTACTGCAATGGTTCCTGCTATTGCAAATAACTTAGATGAAGGATTGGCAGAGTTGAAAAAGAAAAGTACCCAACTGATGCACATATTCTTTCCGCTCACTATCGTGTTGATGTTATCGAGCCGGTATATTTATGAATATGTTTTTAGCGAGAGTTTTGTTTACAGTGCTTTAATCTTCAACATGTATCTGCTCTTGATTATTCCAAGAGTTTTGTTTCCTCAAACTATTCTCACCGGAATTCAGAAGACTAAGTTTTTGCTGCTTTCATCAGTAATAGAAATTGTGCTGAATGTTTCTCTTAGTATCTGGTTAGCAGGTAAGCTGGGTCTGCCGGGAATTGCCTTAGGTACTCTTTTGGCTTATCTATTCGATAAAATCTTTCTTATTTCTATCAACTCATTTTTCAATAAGATTCCTCTTTCGAGATATTTACAAACAAGCACGTTTTGTTTCTATTCCATTGCAGCTTGTATTGCCTTTGGCTTCAGTTATTATCTGATGATAAAACTGCCTTAGAAATCATTTAAGCAACACGTTTTTTTAAAGCAATACCTGATTCCCTATGTTCTATACCAACCATAAGTTGTAATTTGGTAGTGTAAACCCTGCAACTTTGCATGAGAAAGAGACGTAAACGAGGGTATGAAAAAAGTTTACACTATCCTTTCAATCATTCTAACTATTACTACTGCTAACGCTAAAACTTACACTATAAGTTCCGGCAAATGGTCTGATGTAAACGTTTGGGGTGGTGAGTACATTGGTTCTACTATAAAGGCAGAAGATGTGGTAATCATTACCGGTCAAATGACCATGAATACCTCTATTGTAGTAGAAGGAACACTGCAAGTTGATAAAGGTGCAGGAATGGTAGGTATGAAAGATTTAGTAGTTGCTAAAGGCGGTAACTTCTTAAACAACGGAAACACCGTAATGAAAAGAATACTAAACGAAGGAACTATCAAGAACAACATGATAATGGAAGCCATGTTGGATATTGAAAATAAAAGCGCTATCGAGAACAACAACATTATGACCGGTAATAGCTTTGATAATTTTGGCGGTAAAGCAGAAGGAAACAATGGCGCATATTACCTAAACAATAATGTAAACTCTTCACCTTCTTCTAAGTTTGGCAGCGATGTAAAAGTTTTCTACGGAAATGCGAACGAGAGCCAACCCGCTGCAACAGCAGTAATGAATCTTGGTGCTACAGCGAGCGAAGATGCAGTAGTTCTTACAGTGGCTAATCCTTCAAGAAAGAATGTTTCTGTTTTTTCTATTGAAAAGAGCGAAGACGGAATCAACTACTCGCTAATTGAAATGGTTACTAAAATCAATAATAATAGTGATGTGGCAATGACATACACCGATTCAGACTTAAGCAGAAAACTCACTTACTATCGCGTAACTGCTATTACTGTAAATGGCGATAACGTTGTTCTTCCGATAGCCGCTGTGAAAGCTCCGGTGAATGGATACGCTATGGCGAGATAAAAGTAAACCACCTATGAACAAAAAAAAAGCGAGTCAGCAATGGCTCGCTTTTTTTGTTTATCTGATAAGTTACTGGATTGATTACGCTTGAGTTATAGCTATGGCTTGTCAATGCCATGCTTTACTCAAAAATATTTTTAAGGAAGTTGAAGGAGAAGCAAAGCGTTATTGCAATGAAATCTTATTTCAACGCAGGAACTTCGCAGGGATAATCGAACAGACATCGGTCTTTAACCATGTCAGCAACAGTATCAGGTACCATTTCTTCCCAACCCGGCTCTCCTGCTTTTATCATAGCAATAACTTTGGTTGATAAAATCTGAAGCACATTTTTATCGTAGCCCTTCAAATCAACTAAGTATTTATTTTCTTTTAAATGGAGCAACAGATATTTTAGGTTTGTGGGTACTTCTACATTTTCAAGCGTAATAACAGGCGTATTCGCTTCCTGCTGAAATGGATACACGAACATCTTAGAGTTGCGCATAAATATTTCACCAAAACTGTGCATTATCTCTCCTATAGAATGTTTGTAATGTTTTTCGTTGAAGAGTTCGAGCAGGTTTGGAATACCTATAATAATACCAATGCGTTTAGGTTTGCAACGATCTAAACGCATTGGTATTATTATAGGTATTCCAATGCGTTTAGGTTTGCAACGATCTAAATAATTGATAAGCACATCATGCTTATGGCAATTAGAAACCAATACAGTATGCCCAAGACTGCAAAGTATGTCCGCGCGGTCTAGGAAATCTTTATTCCCAAATTCTCCATCGCCCGTAAGATTGTTGAGCGTAATTTCAGACAGCACTACTAAATCTTTTGTATCACCAGCAACCTCTTCGGTGTAAGATTGCAACCCGCTTTTCAGCATATCCTCATTTACTTTGGTAACGGGTCTAAACCGTCCCCGTAAACAGAGAATACTCTTTTTATATAATACATCTTTAGGCTGATACACTTCCTTATCTGCTCCGAAAATGGTTCCGTCTGTATAACTCTTTTTTACGAGTTGAAGGGCAAGTAAACGATTATCAATATTGGCAAAGTCGGGACCTTTTACACGAATCATGTCAATCTCCAATTGGTCGGTAGAAAGATTGTCCATTAGCGAGTCAATGAAATCTTCTATTTGGTCGGGATGCCAATAGCATGCAAAAAGCAAGTTGGTTCCTACACCACCCAACACACGCTGCTGATATAATGCATCAGTTCCTTTTAAACGAACGTGAATGATTACTTCGTTAGGTTCTGCTCCTGGTTTTAATTGAAACTTCACACCCATCCATCCATTGGGGTCGTTGTCTTTACGGTAGTTAAGGGTAGAGCAAGTATTGGAGTAAACGAAGAAGCGTTTCTTCTTATACTTCTCATCATGAAGCCGTTCTTTCAGTAAATCATACTCATGGTTGAGCATTTTGTGCAAGCGCGATTCACTCACATATCTTCCTGCGCCTTCGCTGCCATAGATGGCATCGGAGAATGTCATATCATAGGCACTCATTGCTTTTGCAACCGTACCGGAAGCACCCCCGACTACAAAGAAGTTGCGAACTACTTCCTGTCCCGCACCAATTTCTGCAAAGGTTCCGTAAATGTTTTCATCTAAATTGATGCGAAGCGCTTTCCGCTTGATTGATAATATCTCCCGTTCCATGGTTCAAAATTATAAATCTCACGTATTTATAACGTTAACGATGTTTAATAGTTATAAAACTTATGAATAAAAGGGTGGAAATCGGGAGATGGGTGATATGGAAATAGTACTACCTAAATAAGGTCACACTGCCTTTGTAAATCTTTTCGCCTTGTGTGGCATTGGCAAAAACCACGCGGATGGGTTGAGAAAGTGAATTGGATATCTGAAAACCAAATTTTAATATCTTCGGTTCTTTCAAAAACAAATAAACATGCAACTGGAAGATAACTCGTGGAGCTATAATGAATTTCTGGCTTTTCTGTTGGTTTACGGAGCGCAGGTGAGTTCATCTTTATCTGAAGAGGAATTGGAGTTTATCCGCGAACGGACTAATATCGAAAATATTGGGAAGATAAAAGTCAAGGTTGACAGTGTATCCGATGTGGAAGGAATAGAAATAATAGACCATTACCGAGAAAAATTCCTGAACACTCAAGAGAATAAAGACAAAGTAAAACGTGATTTGGAAGGTCTGCTGAATACAGATGGCAAACACAGCCAGTTGGAGAAGGTAGCGGTGCATATTCTCGAAAAACTTATTTAGTGTTCAGAAGTTTCACTTCTTAAAGAAGTGGAATTTCTACTTATAGCGCGGATGAAACTGCATGATCGTGCTGCGAAGATATTCGCGATCTAAGTGAGTGTAAATTTCAGTTGTAGTTATCGAAGCATGACCCAGCATTTCCTGCACTGCGCGCAAATCGGCTCCGCCCTCAATTAAGTGTGTGGCAAATGAATGACGAAAGGTGTGCGGAGAAATAGTTTTTTTCAATCCAATCTTAGCAGCACATTCTTTTATTACTAAAAAAACATACATGCGGGTAAGCCCTTTTCCTCTGCGGTTCAAAAACAGAATGTCTTCTTCTCCTTTCTTTATCGGCACATGAACGCGCACCGTGTCTTTATACATCTTAATGTATTTAACCGCCTGCGAACCAATAGGTACAAGTCGCTCTTTATTTCCCTTGCCCACTACTTTTATAAAGTCAACATCAAGAAATAAATCAGAAATTTTCAATCCGGTAAGTTCGCTTACTCTCAAGCCACAGCCATATAATACTTCGAGCATAGTTCGGTTGCGCATTCCTTCAGGTGTACTCATGTCAATAGAATCCAGCAGCGCATTTATTTCTTCCACCGAAAGAGTATCGGGTAATTTGCGTGCCAGTTTGGGCATAGAAATAAGTTCTGCGGGATTTGCTTGAATAACATCTTCCATCATCAGATACTTATAAAATGCCCGTATGCCTGAGATAATTCGCGCTTGTGAGTTTGCATCAAAGCCAAATTCGGAAATTGTTTTTACAAATCCTTCCAGGTGTTGTAGTTTTATTTCATCGGCATTCAGTTGCAGCTTTTCCGATTCGAGGTAGTTGACAAACTTTTGTATGTCGCGTTGGTAGGCTTCCACCGAATTAGGCGAAAGAGATTTCTCCAACTGCATATAACTCTTAAAACCTTTGATGTACGATTGCCAACTCACATACAATTTTAGATTATAGAATTTAGATTATAGATTGCACCGTAACAATTCTATCAACCATCTCTAGTGTAATGAGCAAGAAAAAAATCATCATCATCAACGGGCCTAATCTTAATTTGCTTGGTAAACGCGAGCCTGATATTTACGGCAGCACCACCTTTGAAGATTTCTTTGCCGAGCTGAAAGAAGTTTACAGCGATGAAATTCAATTGAGCAGTTTTCAATCAAACATCGAAGGCGATTTGATTGACAAGATTCAGGAGGTGGGTTTTACTTATCACGGCATTATTCTGAATGCCGGAGGGTATACGCACACAAGCGTTGCGCTTCGCGATGCAGTAGCAGCAGTAAAAACTCCCGTAATCGAAGTGCATATCAGCAATCCTCATGCGCGCGAAGAGTTCAGGCACACTTCTCTTATTAGCGGGGTTAGTAAAGGAATAATTGCAGGCTTCGGATTAGAGAGTTATGCCTTGGCGCTGGATAGCTTTTTGTAGTTACTTAATTATCCCGCTTTCTCTTCCGTATTTGTTATAAAGCGTAATCACTGTTTTAGTAATTTCATAATCGCTGCTGTATTTAAGAAAATCTAAAGACAGGTTGCAGTAATTGATAAACTCTTCGTAATCTTTTTCGGGCAAATCAATCAGACCATTTTCATTGTAAAAGTTCAGTAACTCTCTGAATATCTTTCTTCTGTCATCATCTTTCATTTGTTCTTTCAACTTCTCTCTTTCATGCGCGCGTCCGCTAAGTATTTCATATAAAGCACTAATAGGGCTGGTAAAAGAAATTTCAGGACGTTCTAACTCCTTTGGAGTGATGCCCAACTTCTTTCTATCCTCTTCAATTTCCTCTAATGTTTTAGATGACTTAATAATTACGGGACGACTTAGCCCTGTAGAAAGAGGTTCAATATTTAATTTGAGAATGTATTCATTTTTCAATGCAGAATCTTTTACCGAAAACCTGTTAGTTCTATAGCCAGGATAAAAAAGGAAAAGGTCATCTTGTTTATGAACATTCGTTTCAAAAGAACCTTTACTGTCAGTAGGAATAGTAATACTTGACTTGGAATTGATAACGCTCACTCCCGAAAGCGTTCGGTTCGTATAGCTGTCATACACAGTAGCTTTAATTTTTACAGTGTCTGACTGTGCTGTGCAAAAAACTGTAGTAAACAGGAAAAGGAAAGCAAGAATATTTTTCATTAGCCGTATGGCACGAATATAATTAAGTATGTAACTGCTGAGCAAAACGTAAGCTAACGACAGATATTATCCAGCAGGTTTTATATTTCTTTAAGAAAATTGCAGATACTTTGATATACTTTTTTCAAATCTTCATCGGAAATGCAATACGGAGGAAGGATATAAATAACATTCCCAAGAGGGCGAAGAATAATTTTTCTTTCAATGAAAAAATTGTATGCTTTATCACGAATGGTATTCAGGTAGCTGCTCGTTTCATCTGTATCTATTTCAACAGCAACAATGGTTCCTCTATGTCTTACTTCTTTCACTTTAGGATGATCCTTAAGGTTTTCAGCAAACTTTGAATGGTGTAACATAATGCGTTCAATCTTTTCAAAAGTATTTTCACTATCGAACAACTCTAAACTTGCAATACCAGCAGCACAACCCAAGGGGTTAGCAGTATAACTATGTCCATGCAAAAACATTTTCGATTTTTCGTTGGAAAGAAAAGCATCGTATATCTGCTGTGTACAAGTAGTTGCAGCGAAAGGAAGAAACCCTCCGGTTATTCCTTTTGAGACACAAATTATGTCGGGCTTGTTTTCGCAATAGTCTGTAGCAAAAAACTTTCCGGTTCTTCCAAAGCCGGTCATTACTTCGTCAGCAATGGTTAGAATATTATTCTTTCTGCAAATTGAAATCAATTCATCCAAAATTTTAGGCGAATACATTTTCATTCCTGCTGAACCAAGAACCAGTGGCTCGAAAACGAATCCTGCAATTTGAGAATTTGAGAATTTAAGGATGAGAGAATTAAATTGTTGAATAATTTCTTGCCCGTTTTCAAGATTTGGTGTGTCAATAAATTCAACATCAAAAAGTAATTGCTGATATGGTTGTGTAAAAAATCCTCGCGCGCTTACGCTCATACTTCCAAATGTGTCACCATGATAGGCATCGCGGAAAGCAATAATTTTATTTCGTTTTTCTCCTTTGTTGCTCCAATACTGCAAAGCCATTTTTATTGCTACTTCAACAGCAGTAGAACCATTATCTGAATAGAAAATTTTTGAATGAAAAGGAATGCGCTGTAATAATTTTTTAGCAAGCTTTTCAGCAGGTTCATGAGTAAAGCCCGCAAAAATTACGTGCTCTAATTTCTTTGCCTGCTTTGAAATTGCTTCAGCAATGTATGGATGAGCATGTCCATGTATGTTCGTCCACCAGCTTGCTACGGCATCTATGTATTGTTCTCCATTCTCATCATATAAATAAGTTCCTTCACCTCTTGCAATGGGAATTATTTCCGCATCTTTCATTTGAGTATAAGGATGCCAAACCAAATCAGTTGACGGCAGTTTACTCACAATTCAAAATGTTGTGAAAGTGATTCTCTCAGTTTTAGTGCCTGCATTTTTATAAACTCCTTATCTATAAATTCTGCTTTTTCAATTTCATCAATCACTGGAACATGGGTAAAGTGTTGAATAATTTCCTCGTTGTCAAAGTAATTTTTCCCATTAAAAATTATTCCTAACACATCAATCCCTCTTTCTTTTAATGCTTCAATACTCAGCAAGGTATGGTTGATGCTGCCGAGATAATTCTTAGAAACAAGAATAACAGAAGCTTTAAGATGCTTAATTAAATCAATTACCAAATAATCTTTACTCAATGGAACCATCAGCCCTCCTGCGCCTTCAATCAAAATTCTTATTTGCGATTCGGGAACAGAAAATTGTTCAGGGCTAATAACTATATTCTCTAACTCAGCAGCGTAATGGGGAGAGGAGGGAGTTTTGAGTTTATATGCCTCCACATAAAATTTTGAAACATGATTGGAAACCAACGATTGAACAATTTGAGTGTCCGTATTCTCAAGATTGCCGCATTGCACAGGTTTCCAGTAATCGGCATGTAGTGCTTCTACAAGAATAGACGACACAATTGTTTTGCCTACTCCTGTTCCTGTTCCGGCAACAAAAATTCTTTTGGGAAGTTCCTGCATTAAAGCGAATTTATTGTTTTTGCAAGTTTAGTTACTTCTTCATTAGTATTGAAACTATGCAAACAAATTCTTATCCGTTCAGTGCCTTTCGCTACGGTGGGGTATAATATCGGTCGAACATCCAATCCCTGCTGTTGAATTTTCAAAGCTACATCTTTAGCGTTTTGATTTCCTGAAATAACAATAGATTGAATTGGTGAGTCGCTCGTAATTAGCTGGCCACTATCACCCATTTCAACTAGCTGTTTAAAATTCTTGATTAATGATGATAGTTTTTTCCTTCGGTCATCTGTATGCTTCAAAAATTCATAAGAACATTTTATAGCCGCCAATGAATGAAAAGGAAGTGCGGTAGAAAAAATAAAAGGGCGACAATAGTTAATCAAAAACTCTTTCAACTTCTTTGAACAAAGAATAACTGCACCGTGCCCTCCCAATGCCTTACTAAAGGTATGGATGCGGGCAAGCACTTTTGAATTTGGCATTTCTAAAGTAACTCTTCCTTCACCTTTTGCTCCTAGTATTCCTGTTGCATGAGCTTCATCAATAATTAACCCTGCATCATATTTTACACACAAATCAGCAATTTCTTTTAAAGGTGAAAGGTCGCCATCCATAGAGTAAACAGATTCAATTACTACATACTTCAAACCGTTTGCTGATTTTAATTTTTCTTCAAGTTCAGTGAGATTGTTGTGAGAAAATGAAACGGAACTTGCCTTACTATTCCTTATTCCATCGTGAAGCGAAGCATGAATCAGTTCATCATAAATAATTGTATCGCCTCTGTATGGAAGGGTAGAAAGTATTCCATAGTTAGCATCAAAACCGGAGTTAAATATTAGCGCTGATTCAGACTGATGAAACTCAGTGATATATTTTTCCAATGATTCAACATATTCATTATTTCCTGACAGCAAACGAGAGCCGGTGCTGCCAATTAAAGCCTGAGGATTTGATTTTATTTCATCTTCAATTTGCTTTTTTAATTCTTCATCGCGGGCAAAACCGAGATAATCGTTAGAATAAAAATCAACTAATCCTTTCTTAATTGACAGTGAACGAAAATTGTTTTCGTTTTTGCGTTGTTGTAGTTTGGAAAGAATATATTGATGAATAGAATTGCTCATGCTGTTTTAAGAAGACTAAACAGTGGCAGCTTCATTTTTCTTCTCTGTTTTAAAAGACTTACGCGGTTTTAATCCAAGCAGTTCAAACATTTCTTTATCTGCATCGAAATCAGGATTGGGCGTAGTGAGTAATTTTTCCCCTGTAAA
>JBKJJB010000083.1:0-4855 GCA_046598235.1 Chitinophagales bacterium | reverse complement strand
TATCAGCAGCAGATAACCTGTGTAAAGCACATCTAATACTGGCGAAAGCAGAGGCAAATCTTCATACCCAAGTTTTCTATACACCCGGAAAGTAGAGAACAATTTCAACCCTAAAGTACCGAAGAAAACAGCTAATGAAATTTTTAGCAGTTCCTGATTGACTGCTACAAAAGTGAACGTTGCATAAAACAATAAACTACTTAGTGCAAACAAAAATAAAATGGCTATGTGATGAATTTTGTATTTGAATCCGGAGCGCAAATGTCTGCGCTTTTGATTGAGCCATTCACTAAAAGTAGTTGCAGCTTTAGTATAAGTAAAGGCATCTTTATCAATACATACTTCTGTATTCTTTCCGTTTGCTACTGCGTTTACAAACAAATCGTCATCACCCGCCATCATATCTTTTGTTTTTTCAAAACCATCGAACGATTGAAACAATTCTTTTTTGTATGACAAGTTTCTGCCGGTACCCATATATGGCAAACCAAGTTTTGCAAAACCGAAATACTGAAGTGCCGTTATAAAATTTTCGTAGCGAATAAGCAGGTTTAAAAAGCCGTTCTGCTTTTCATAAGGCGAATGTCCCAATACAATTTTTGTTTCATCCAGATAAGCACCAACCATTTTTGCAAGCCAATGAGTTGTGTAAGGGCGGCAATCAGCATCAGTTACTACAATGGTGTCAAAGGTGGCTACCTCCAATCCTTTCATTAGTGCATATTTCTTTCCCGCCAAGGTCTTTTGTTCTTCCTTAGGAATATTTACAATTTTAAGATTGGGGTTGCGCTTATAATACTCCACCAACACATCTGCCGTATCATCATCGCTTTGGTCGTTCACTACAATTACTTCATACTGTTTGTATTGCTGTATCATTACTACTTTTAAATTCTGTGCAAGATTCTTCGCTTCATTTTTTGCACAGATAATAATTGAAGCAGGAGGTAGAGATTCGGGAACTCCGTTAAAACCGCGAACCAAATTCAGCCGCGCAAACACAACCAGATAATATAGACACTGAATAATGGCGCAGGCAAGAAATATCTTAAATGCAATAGACATGCGGACAAAGAAAATAATTACAGGAAGCTATGAGAATGTTGGCACAAGAAAGTTATCCGCATAGAGCGGTCAATTGACATTTCATAAATCGTAAATCTAAATTCTATTTTCACGCCATGCGGTTTAACTTAATTGCGGAAGACAAAAGCACCAAAGCACGGGCAGGAGAAATTTTTACCGCTCATGGCAAAATTGAAACTCCGATTTTTATGCCTGTTGGCACACTCGGTGCTGTAAAGGCAGTGCACATGCACGAGCTAAAGAGTTTTATTGGAGCGCAAATTATTCTTGGCAACACATATCATCTGTATTTACGCCCAGGGACAAGTGTAATAGAAAAGGCAGGTGGCTTGCATAAATTCAACGGCTGGGACAACCCTATACTTACCGATAGCGGAGGATTTCAAGTTCATTCGCTTTCAAATATTCGTAAAATAAAAGAAGAAGGTGTTGAGTTCCGAAGCCATATTGATGGCTCTAAACATTTTTTTTCACCCGAAGGTGTAATAGATATTCAACGAAGTATCGGTGCCGACATCATCATGGCATTTGATGAATGTACTCCTTATCCATGTGAATTGGACTACGCCAAAAAATCAATGCACCTTACTCACCGCTGGTTAGAAAGATGTATAAAGCGGTTTAGCGAAACAGAATGTGCATATGGTTATGAGCAAACTTTTTTCCCAATTGTTCAGGGAAGTGTTTATAAAAATTTGCGAAAAGAATCGGCTGATTTTATCGCATCCATGGGAGCAGAAGGAAACGCCATTGGTGGATTAAGCGTTGGCGAACCCGATGAAGACATGTATGAAATGACTGAACTGGTTTGCGATATACTACCAAAAGATAAACCGCGTTATTTAATGGGTGTAGGAACTCCTGCCAATATTCTGGAAGGCATTTCACTCGGCATAGATATGTTTGATTGTGTGATGCCTACCCGTAATGCCCGTAACGGTATGCTTTTTACCAAGCAAGGTATTATCAATATCAAGAATGAAAAATGGAAAGCCGACTTCTCTCCTATTGATGAAGAAAGCGACTGTGAATTGATGCGTACGCATACAAAAGCATTTCTTCGTCACCTCGTGCATACAGGAGAAATTCTTGGAGCGCAGATTTCGAGCATCAATAATTTAAGTTTGTATTTGTGGTTAGTTACCGAGGCGCGCAAGAAAATTACAGAAGGAACGTTTATGGTTTGGAAAAAAGAAATGATAGAGAAGTTAATGAGAAGATTATAACCTGTAAATCCCTTAGACGGGACTTACGGGAATTTTTATTGGATTAAAAGCCCCCTTTAGGGGGTTGGGGGTATGAAGAAACTCGATTGGTACATTCTGGTAAAATTTCTTAGCACATTCATTTTTATTATGGTGTTGCTGCTTGGCGTTACCATCGTAATTGACCTCAGCGAAAAGGTGGACGACTTTGTAGAAAATCATGCAACGTTCAAAATAGTTGTTACTCAATTCTACATTTATTTTATTCCTTACATTACTTCTCTCATTGGTCCCTTCTTTGTGCTGGTGGCTGTTATCTTCTTTACTTCTCAACTAGCTGAACGTTCCGAGATTATTGCCATTCTTAACAGCGGCACAAGTTTTTACAGAATGCTGTATCCCTACTTTGTAGGGGCTACTCTAATTGCTATTGCTTTTTATATCGGCAACCATTATCTGGTTCCTTACTCTAACCTTAAGCGCATAGACTTTGAGCACAAATATGTGAGCAAACTACCCGAAGGATTGCGTTATAATTTTCATCGAACCATTGAGCCGGGTACCATTGTGTATTTTGAAAATTACAAGCCCTTTGACGGAAGCGGTTACAAATTTTCTATAGATAAATTCAAAGATGGTAAACTGGTTTATAAACTCCGTTCAGAAAAAATTGAATGGAACAAAAAAGCCAACAAATGGAAAATTTCAAATTACTATATCCGGCAACTGAACAATGACCGCGACCTTATTACACGAGGAGATGTAATGGATACCGCTTTCTCCTTCACGCCCGAAGATTTTTCATTTACAGAACATAATAAAGATGCCATGACAACTCCTGAATTGATTGAATATATTGATCACATGCAAAAGGGAGGACAGTCCAATATTGAATACTTCCAGGTAGAGCGTTATAGGAGAACCTCTTCGGCATTCAGCATTTACATTATGACTTTAATTGGCGTGAGCGTTGCATCGCGTAAAGTGCGTGGTGGTTTGGGCTGGCACATAGTACTAGGAATTGGTCTTAGCGCATTGTATGAAGTGATAATGAAATTCAGTGTAACATTTTCTACCAACTCTACTCTTCCTCCTGTAGTAGGAGTTTGGATTCCAAATATACTATATGCAGGGTTGGCACTTTACCTATTAAAGAAAGCTCCGAAGTAGTTTAATATCCTCCCAAATACTTTCTGATAAACCATTCGGCTGAAATAAGCGCGAGGAGTAAAAAGAAAATCAATTTGAGATTGATAGCATTTTGTGTTACAAAAGTGTCGTAGAGAATTGGCTTGAGTTGATTCTTAGAATCAATTTCATCAGCAATTTTCTCCAAATCGTTAATATAATGCATTGTCCCATTGTGCTGCGAAGCAAGCTGGAACAACACTTGATGGTCAGCCCTTGTTCTCATTTCCTCCAGTTGCAAAGGACTTACAGAAAATTTACCACTCGCATTTAAAGTGCTGTTGCCTAACATAACCGAAGCATTGTAAGAGTAATTTCCTACAGGCAAAAAACCTGCATTCAGATTATAAGCGTTTTCAGTTTTGCTGAATTTATAATCAAAATCTTTTCCGTCTTCGCCTTTTATTTTCATCTCTACATCAGATGTATTGATAAGTTCATAATTAGCATTGTAAAGCTGCGCATCGAAAGTAATAGCCTCGTTATCCTGAAAAATATTTTTCGGAAGGTTTACGCGAAATGGTCTCTTATCAGTTTTCACCGAAAGATACTGCACCGTTTTATTAATAAGCTCATTGGTGGCATCCTGATTTTTGTTCATCAGATAATCATACAATCTCCATCGCCATAGCCCTTCACCACACAACACGCCAAATTTCTTATCTCCGCTTTCATTAAAAAGCCAAAGCGGAAAATCCGTTTCTACAGAATTTATTTTTTGATGTAAAAAAGTTTTAGAAGACGGACTTGGAGTGTATTCACCAAAGAAACAACTGATAGGCGGCAGCTTTGGAATAGTCTGCAAAGTTTTATCAGAAAGCGTAAACAGAGAAAAATCTTTTTCTGCAGCGGCTGTTACTTCATTAAACATATCGCTGCCGCTTCCTACAACTAAGCCATTTTGAGCGTTCCTGAAATCGGGGAGAGAAGTTTGAGAACCGATTACAAAAAACAGTGGTTTCTTTAATTGTTCCGCATCTTTTAAAATGTTTTGAATTTTTTGCGTAGCAGAAGGAAGCTGGTGAAGAATTACTAAGTTATAATCGTTTAGCTTCTTGGAAAAAGTCTCGGCATACTCAACATCCAACTGGTAATTTTTATTGCTTTCAATAGCGGCTTTGAAAGCAGCTATGTCGGGGTGAGGAGAATTAGCAACTAACAGAATTTTCTGGCGACCATCCAATACTTCCACAAATACATCGCGCACATTATTTCTGTAGGTAATTTCTCCTTCCACATTCGAAAGCGAAATTCTGTAATGCGCAATTCCGGTTTTGTTAGCAGGAAGCACAAAATCATAACTCTGGAAATAATTCTCAGTTGAATACGAAATATCTTTCGACTGAATCAACTTAGCATCACTTCCTGCTTCAATC
>JBKJJB010000323.1:0-4222 GCA_046598235.1 Chitinophagales bacterium | reverse complement strand
CAGCAATGCTACTGCAACTAATCCGAATGCAACAGTACCATCGGGAACTACAGGAACATTTTATTATGTGGTTACAGCAACCACTGCTACTTGCTTTAAAACTGATACGGTAAATGTAATTTCAAATGCTGCGCCTGTTGCCAATGCCGGCACTGATAAAAATTTGTGTGAAGGAGGAACAACTACACTTGGAGGAAACCCAACTTCAAATGCAAGTGTGGTTTTATGGAGCGGAGAAGATGCTACTGTTGAAAGCTGGTTGAATAGTGTTACGGATGCAAATCCTACAGTAACCATGCCTCAGGGAACAACAGGCACTTTCACTTATGTGGTAAGTATTGCCGACCCGCTGTGTCCGCGCACCGATACAGTAAACGTTGTGTCGCGCGCTAATCCTGTTGCCTTAATTGACACCAATGGCTCTACAAGAATTTGCGCTAACCAAACGGTGAACATTGCTACCGTAGGAAATTACTCTGCTTATCAATGGAACAACGGCAGCAACACTTCATCTATCAACGCAAATCAGGCAGGGCAGTATTTTGTAATAATAACTGATGCGTTTGGATGTAAAGACACCAGCAACATTATTACCGTAAGCACTATTCCGGTTCCAACTGTGCAGGTATATCCTGACACACTTATTACTTATGGCGATAGCGTAATTCTCTACACCGACATCAATCTAAGTGCTGCTTCAATAGATTCTTTCACCTGGTATCCGGCAATAAATATTTCGTGCACCAATTGTAACAATCCAATTGTAACTCCGCTTGATGCATCGCAATACTACGGAGTGAATGTTTACTCAGGCGGCTGTACTGCTACTGATTCTGCATTGATACGCGTAGTATTCCCTAACAACTTTTTTATTCCTAATGCTTTTACTCCTAACGGTGATGGTAACAATGACGGCTTTTACATTCAAGCTCAAGGCGGAGTAAAGGTTGATTTGTTTCAGGTGTTTAATCGCTGGGGAGAAAAAGTGCACGAAGGAAGCTATCCTTGGGATGGAACATACAAAGGCAAATCAGCTCCGCAGGGAGTTTACGTTTACATCTTCAAACTTGGTTTGTTTGGCGAGGAGTTGGTGATGTTCCGCAAAGGAAGTGTGACACTTATCAGGTAGTCTACTGATTTACATCTGTCATCCTTGCTTTCCGCAAGTTACCTTTGCGGAAAAATAATTAACCATGTCAAACGAAAAAAAAGTTTCAGCAATCATGTCGGTTCAGCCTGTAGTAGGGAACCTGTCCACTCCATTCTCACAAGTCTTAAGATTATTCACAGAGTTTCCTGTTCATCATCTTCCTATTGTAGATGACAACAACAAGTTAATAGGGATAGTAAGTTCTAATGATTTGCCCAAGATATTTTTGCAATTGTGCAACAGAGCACATAAAGTAACAATGGATTTCGCTGTGCTTGATAAGGAAATAACCGTTTCCGATTTAATGACTCCTAATCCTGTTACAATTACATCAGATGCAGCTATTGCAGATGCAGCTAAAATTTTCGGAACTTATAAATTTCTTGCTATGCCGGTAGTTGATAAAGGAATCTTAATAGGTATTCTTTCGGCTAAAGATGTAATGAAATATATAAGCGAGTAAGGACTATGATTTCTTTTTCTTGTTGATTGCATCTCTGATACGAGCAGCCAATTCATAATCTTCATTATCAAGAGCCGATTTCAATTGCACCTGAAGATCAGTGATATTCATATCGCTGTAATTCATAGGAACATCAGGATTCGAAAGTTCTGCAACTTCCCTGCTGGTTTCTGAGGTTGCCAAAGTTTCCTCATTAGGGTCGGCTTCAACTCCTGCTTCGTTCAAAATACTTTCTTCTACATAAATGGGGCAATCAAATCTAACCGCCAATGCAAGCGCATCGCTGGTTCTTGAATCTACTTCGTAAGTATCTTCCCCTCTTTTACAAACTAAATTGGAATAGAAAACGCCATCCAACAATTTCGAAATAAAAATATATTCTAACTGAATATCGAAGGTATCGCAAAGTGCTTTCATTAAATCGTGTGTAAGCGGGCGCGATGGTTTCATATTATCCAACGCAACTGCAATTGCCTGCGCTTCGAACCCTCCAATAACGATAGGCAATCTGCGGGTACCGCCTACTTCTCCCAGCACTACCGCAAACGAATGCGATTGTGTAACGCTGTGTGAAAGGGCAATAATATCCAACTCAATTTTTCTCATCGCTGTTTAAAGTAAATCTATACCCGCGAAATGTAAAGTGTTTTTTTGTAAATAAAAATGTCATGCTTCCACATCTGTTCGCATGACATTTTTTCAAAACTAAATGGATGGATGAGTGGATGGCTGACAATACAGCAATTAGGATTTCATCTATCCAATTATCCATTATTCCATTCCCTTAATGCGCTGATTTAAATTTCTTGTATTCTTCAATAAACTTAGGCACCACCTGAAACGCATCGCCAACTATTCCGTAATCGGCCGCTTTAAAGAACGGAGCTTCAGGGTCGGTGTTAATCACCACAATTACTTTCGATCCGTTCACTCCTGCCAAGTGCTGAATTGCTCCTGAAATTCCAACAGCGATATACAAGTTCGGACGAATAGTTAAACCCGTTTGACCAACATGCTCATGGTGAGGTCTCCAATCAACATCGGCAACTGCACGCGAACATGCAGTTGCTGCTCCCATCAAACCTGCAAGCTCATCAATCATCCCCCAGTTCTCAGGTCCTTTCAAGCCGCGACCAGCCGATACAACTAATTCAGCTTCGCTCAACGGAATAGTTCCCGTTATTTTATCAGTGCCTTTTACAACGCTTGTAAAATCTGCATCTGCCACAGCAGGAGAAAATGCCTCTACAGTTGCAACACCGCTTCCTCTTACAGGCGATAATGAATTTGGATTTACCGCAATTACTTTCTTATCTGTATTCAATTGGTAATGAGCCGATGCCTTACCTGAAAAAACATTTTTCTTTACCACCGCAGTTGCTCCGTTAAATACGGGAAGCTCAACAGCACCCGGAACATAAGCAGCTTTTAATCTCACACTCAAACGCGGAGCTAATAATTTTCCGTTTTGATTGAACGATAGAACAACCACATTAGCACCTGCAGCATTTACAGCTTCGCCTACTGCTTTCGAAAATGCTTTCGAATCGAAATTATTGAAACGTGCATCGCTGGCATGAAGAACTTTCTTTACACCTACCTGACCTAAGGTTGCAAGGTCTTCTGCTGAAGCAGCACCTAATACAAGAGCAACCGAATCAGTTCCCAAACCTTCGGCTACTTTCGAACCGTAGTAAGCTGCTTCAACCGATGCCTTCTTTATTTTTCCTTCCGATACTTCTACAAAACTTAATACGCTCATGAGATTGATTATTTGTTAGTGATTACTTATTATTTACTCTTAAATCGCTTTTGCTTCTTCGTGTAACAGCCTTACCAATTCCGCCACATTATCAGGTGATACATACTTACACTCTTTCGCTTTTTCAGGAAGAGAGTAGCTGGCAACTACAGTTAGTTTTTCTGTTGCATCAGCCGAAACAACTGTAAGTGGTTTTGATCTTGCTCCCATAATTCCTTTCATATTAGGGATACGCGCTTCCGCCAATTCTTTTTGTGCGCAAACAACCATTGGCAATTTCACTTCTACCGTTTCTGTTCCGCCTTCAATTTCGCGCTTGATAGTTGCTACTCCGTTTTCAATATCCAATTTCTGAACCAGAGCAACACAAGGAAGATCAAGCAATTCAGCAATCATTCCACCCACTTCATACGAGTTGTAATCAATAGTTTCTTTCCCGGCAATAATCAAATCGTAGTTTTCACTCTTAGCATGATTGGCAATCTGAGCAGCTACAAAGTAAGCGTCAGTAGGGTCGGCATCTACACGTACCGCTTTGTCAGCACCGATAGCAAGTGCTTTACGGATAATTTGTTCTGAATCTGCAAGTCCTACGTGAATCACTACTACTTCGCCACCTTGTTTTTCTTTCAACTCAATAGCGCGAACAAGTGCATACCACTCATCGGTAGGGTTCATAATAAAAGTAACTCCATCGGGATTATACTTTGTATTGTTTTCGATGAATGCTATTTTGGCTGTTGTGTCAGGAACTTTAGCAATGGGAACTAATATTTTCATTTCTTTATCTTTTAAAATTGACGTGCGAAAGTATCTAAGTTTGCTAATTATCAAAACAATTTTTCCC
>JBKJJB010000302.1:0-7997 GCA_046598235.1 Chitinophagales bacterium | reverse complement strand
GTAAATAACATAACGAACAAAAGAATAACAAGGGAAATACTCAGTTCAATCAGTCCTACGAATGCTTTTGACAGAGGAAGAACAAGTCGAGGGAAACGAATTTTCTGAATGAGTTGGCGGTTGTGCATAAGCGATGTGCCGCCATTACCAACTAATGATGTAAAATAAAACCAACCCATAATTCCAGTAAAAGCAAAAACCGCATAAGGCACTTTCATAGGAAGAGGAATCAATCGCTGAAAAAAGAAACTGAAAATGACGAGTCCGGTAAGCGGTTGCACAATAGACCAAAGAAGACCTAAGTAAGTTTGTGCGTATTGCACTTTTAAATCGCGTGCAGCAAACGCATAAATAAGTTTGCGCGATTGCCACACTTCTCCAATATAGCTTTGCAAGCTTTTTTGTCCGCCACGAATAGTTTTTAAAATTCTGCGTTCCACTTTCAGAGTAAATATTCTTTCAAATAAGGTTGATACAATTTTTCGTGTCGAAAAATTTCTGATTTGCCTTTAAATGTTTGCACCATTTCATTCATTCCCTGATGACTAATTTCCTGCTTGGTAAATTTGCTTAGAAATTTCATCAACGGATGCGGCTTGGTATGATTCAACTTATAAATGTAGTACATAAAAACCTTTCTGCGGAAAGAGTAAGGAAAAGGCTGAACAATTCGATACAGAAAATTTGAAAATTTGAAATATGCCTGAAGAACTTTTCTATTCAATGCAGCATTTACTTTTTCGGGCGAAAACGTGAATTTCTGTTTTACACCTACCGCTTCTTCGATAAGCGAAGTGAACTGTGCCGGATTATCACACAATAATTCATAGGGCATTGCCAACACATTTTCACTACCGAATACTTCGCGGTAGCGATTAACTATAAAACTATAATTGTAAACCATGTTGAAATACATCCCAAACTCATCAAGCACCTCCTGAAAAGTAAGAGTGCCGCCACCCGAAATATACTGTGAATAGAAAGAAGGAAAAATAGAAGAATAGCCGCGAGTAACAATCAGAATTTTTGCATGAGGATATAAACTATGCAGCGTTTCGGTAATGCGGTATTGGTATCCTTCTAAATCATAAATTTTTGTATTGCGCAAACCCACAATATCCGCATCGCCTTTCCAAAGGCTGAGATGCTCGCTGCTTAAAACAAAGCACTCATGAATTTTTTCTTGCTTTTCTGCATATCTCGAAATATCGTGGGTGTTATAAAACCCCGTTACCCCAATAGGATGATAAAACATAGCGGGATGCTGCGCAAACCAATTTTGGAGGTAAGTAGAACCTGCCTTCGGATAACCAATATGAATCAACACTTTTGCCATACTGCACAAGAATAATATTGTTTAAGGAACTTCCCTCTCAGCGAACAGACTTTGTGCCGAGCAAAATATCCTGCTCTTGAATCTTATTGTTTTCAAGTTTTATTTCGTGCATATATAATTTCAACTCAGTTACATCTTTCAGTTTATCGCTGGTTCCTTTTGCAGCAAGTAATTGTGTAAGAACTTCGGGTGCCAATGTTTTTATGCCTTCGGGGTCATCAAGCAGAACATCTTTTGTTTTCGATTTCTCGTGAATGATGTCTTTGATTTCTCCAGTACGATAAATGGCTCTCTCATTACCTTGCAACAACGAATCGTTTTGATCTTTCAAATAATAATAGGCAGTACGGTTAGACGAAGAAGTAAACAATGGCACTTTCGAAAAAGGATGTTGTTCGCCCACCATAAATGTAATGCCCGCATACACTAATGGAATTGTAAACATGATGGCGAAAGATTGGAGAGAAAAATTTCTATTTGAAGAAGACTTTGCTTCTACGGTAACCTTTTCGCCTCTCCCTAAATTAACTAAGAATGCAAGTATTGGCAGAAAGTAAAAAGAGATGACAATACCCAACAACACAACAAACCCTATATTGATAAGCACTAGTAAAATACCATACCTCCATGCCCACTTACGACTGAATATGGCGCAAAAAGAAAATAGCTCAGCCAGCAACACAAAGCCGAAACCAACCCGCACGATATTCGGATTATCAATTATCCGTTGCGACATAAATCTTCCGTATTGCTCAAACATTGGATAACCCGTATCAATCGTTCGCATACAAAGTGCTCTCAACAGTCTCACCGCAATAGTGGGAGAGTCAATCACCCACCTGATACCCGATACTTCCAACTTTGCAATAGCCGCCAATACAAAAATGATAGCAACTATTTGCACAGAATAGAACATAGCAATGTTGTGCGGAGTAGTAGAATTTTTAAAATCCCTATCGGCAAAGTAGTATCGTAAATAGGCAATGAACTGAACTATGAGCAACATTGACACACCTTCCTTTCTTCCATGTAACCCGTTAGATGCTTCTATTGAAAAAACAATCACTGCCAAAAGCGACATTATGAAAGTGACAATGAGCATTTGCTTTTCTAACAGGTAAAGAACTGTCAGAATGATTGCCGCTATACAAATGATATATGAAAGGGGACTAAGTGTGAGAATTGCGCAGTTAAACAACTTGCAAATTCCCACCGGCATGGGCTGCGAGTTAAATTTGAAAACGATATTGATAACCGGATAAAGCCAAAGAATAATAGTGAGAACCTTAGCGTACAGCCACTCCTTGTTAGAGTATTGAAACCTATTTAAAATATTTAATTCTGCATTCATCAGGTTTATGGGAGGCTTGTGTAAAAACTATTTTATGTACTTCATACTGCAAAAGTTTTCCCTTCTTCTGCCAGATAAGTTTCTTTAAAAATTTCTTTGCTTTCACTCAAAAGCGTATCAAGGTTTTCGTATCGCGCAGAAAAATGACCGATAAGCAGCTTTCCAACATTCGCAAGATTAGCAACTGTTGCTGCTTGCTTTGATGTAGAGTGAAAAGTTTCTTCAGCCCTTGCGGCATGTTCGTCCGCAAAAGTTGCTTCGTGATAGAGTGTGCTTATTCCTTTAATCTGTTCTGCAAAAGTTTCTGTATAAATAGTATCGCTGCAATACGCATAGCTGTGTGAAAGTGGAGGATCAAGTGTAAGTTCTGCATTGGGAATTTTATTTCCTTTCCCATCAATAAAATCTTCTCCTCCCTTTATATCTCCTATTTTTTCGTGCGGTATTTTGTATTCCGAAATTTTTTCAGGGATTATTTTTCTAAGATGAGCTTTCTCTTTGAATAAAAATCCTGTTGTCGGCAAGCGATGTTTCAGAATAATTGTTTCTACTGTCAATATATTGTCTTCAAAAATTATTCTTGGCTCATCAGGTAATACGGAATGAAAGTGAATTTTGTACTTCAATTGAGTTTGCGAATACTTAAACTGAGTTTGAATAATTTCTTCTAACCCGGGAGGTCCGAAAATATTCAAAGGATGTTCGCGCCAGTTCAAATTGAAGGAAACCAACAAACCAATCAATCCGAAATAATGATCGCCATGAAGATGCGAGATGAAAATATTATCTAATCTGCCGCGCTTAACTCCAAATTTATTCATTCGAAATTGGGTACCCTCACCGCAATCAATCAAAAAAAGATTTCCGTTATGATTAAGAACTTGCGAAGATGGAAAACGGTCATAAGCGGCAATGGCACCGTTGCTGCCGAGTATCGTAACTTCAAATTGCATGAGCGCGGCTTATTTAACTTCTCAGGTCGCGGTCTAACTCTTCCATCATTATATAATCAACCGATTCGGTTAAGGTAGGAACAATATTAAGTATCGGCTCCAACTGCGAAATCTTGATAAGTTTCTGAATATGGGCATTCAATCCTGTAAGAACAAAAGTTCCTGTGGCTTCTTTACATAAACGATTGCCAACCAACAAGGCACTTAATCCCGATGAATCTACATATTGAACATCGGTTAAATCAAGAACAATGTTTCGGAAACCTTCATTATTCAGAATTACTAATTCTGATTTTAACTGCGGGGCAAGATTGCTCAACAGTTTATCTTCATTCAGTTTTACGATAACAAGTCGGTCTCTTTTGTCAATTTGAAATTTCATGGCTTGCCTTTAGGTTAGGGTAATTGTTTACTAATGTATTATTTTTTCGCCAAACGCGAAATTGCGCGCAATGTATGCAAAAGGATTCTGTTCATAAAATAATGTTAGCATTATCCGAACTATACATAGATATGCGCCTTGCTGATTCAAAAGAATTCGCGTAGGTTTGATAGCGTAGTGCAATTAGTATTTTTACTGCATCGTATAATGAAATACAAACCGGCAAGACAAACCTGCTTAGTGTCAGACAGGCTGACGGCAGAAAATTTGTTGGTTTGAAATTTGAAACAATGAAACTATGGAAGCAAAATTTTCACCTAAAGTAAAGGAAGTAATTTCCTACAGCCGCGAAGAAGCGTTGCGTTTAAATCATGATTATATCGGAATTGAGCATTTGCTGCTCGGTTTAATTCGCGAAGGCGAAGGATTGGCGGTTAAAACTATGAAGAGTTTAGACCTCGACCCCGTGATGATGCGCAAAACGATTGAAGATTCAATCAGAGATAAAGTTGCTAAAGGAAATTTCAATCCTAACAATCTGCCCCTTACAAAGCAGGCAGAGAAAGTATTGAAGATAACAGTGCTGGAAGCCAAAGTGATGAAGAGTGATGTAATAGGCACAGAGCATTTGTTGCTTTCTATCTTAAAGAATAAAGACAATCTCGCTACACAACTTTTTGCGCAGTTTGATATTGACTATGATGTTTTTAAAGCGGAATTAGATTCCGTTCAAAATAATATCAAAGCTGAGTTGCCAAATGACCCATCGGAGGAAGAACCGTTTGAAGATGATAAATCTAAAAGTTACGGTGCGCAGCAAACTAAAAAGCCAGGCACTACTAAATCAAAAACTCCTGTGCTTGATAATTTCGGAAGAGATGTAACGCATCTTGCAGAAGAGGGAGCACTTGACCCGATTGTAGGTAGAGAAAATGAAATTGAGCGTGTTTCTCAAATTCTTAGCCGTAGAAAAAAGAACAATCCTATTTTGATTGGCGAGCCGGGCGTTGGTAAAACTGCTATTGTTGAAGGTCTTGCACTTCGCATTATTCAGAAAAAAGTTTCTCGCGTTCTATTCAACAAGCGAATTGTAATGTTAGACTTAGCAGCATTGGTTGCCGGCACGAAATATCGCGGTCAGTTTGAAGAGCGAATGAAGGCAATTATGAATGAGTTGGAAAAGAACCGTGATGTGATTCTTTTCATTGATGAAATTCATACTATCGTTGGCGCAGGTGGAGCAACAGGTTCATTGGATGCTTCTAATATTTTTAAACCTGCGTTAGCTCGTGGAGAATTGCAGTGCATTGGTGCTTCTACATTAGATGAGTATCGTCAGTACATTGAAAAAGATGGTGCGTTGGCAAGAAGATTTCAGCAGGTAGTGGTTGACCCGCCTTCTCCTGAAGAAACTATTCAGATACTTACAAATATCAAATCGAAATACGAGGATTATCACAATGTAGATTATTCGCCAGCAGCAATTACTGCCTGTGTGAAACTTTCTACGCGATATATCACCGACCGATTCCTTCCCGATAAAGCAATTGACGTAATGGATGAAGTGGGTGCAAGAGTTCACTTGAAAAACATTCATGTACCGAAGAACATTATTGAACTTGAAAAGCAAGTTGAAGAAATAAAGACTCAAAAGAATCAGGTAGTTAAGAGCCAGAAATATGAAGAAGCAGCGCGTCTGCGTGACAGCGAAAAGCGTTTGCTTGAAGATTTAGAAAAAGCAAAATCGCAGTGGGATGAAGAGTCGAAGATTAAACGTTTCCCTGTTAGTGAAGAAGATATTGCGGAAGTAGTAGCAATGATGACGGGAATTCCGGTAAACAAAATAGCCCAGACCGAAAGCAACAAACTCATCAACATGAGTGCTGAAATTACAGGCGCAGTGGTGGGTCAGGATGAAGCGGTGAAAAAAGTGGTGAAGGCAATTCAGCGGAACCGTGTAGGATTGAAAGACCCTAAGAAACCAATAGGCACATTTATTTTTCTTGGACCTACCGGAGTTGGTAAAACCGAATTGGCAAAAGCCATTGCACGTTACCTGTTCGATAGCGAAGATGCGCTCATCAGAATTGATATGAGCGAATACATGGAGAAGTTTTCGGTATCGCGCTTAGTAGGTGCGCCTCCGGGATATGTGGGCTACGAAGAAGGAGGACAGCTTACCGAGAAGGTAAGACGCAAACCGTACAGCGTGGTGTTGCTCGATGAAATTGAAAAGGCGCATCCTGATGTGTTCAATATTCTGTTGCAGGTTTTTGATGATGGAATTTTGACCGATAGTTTAGGCAGAAGAGTGGATTTTAAGAACACGCTTATCATCATGACTTCGAACATTGGTGCGCGTGACTTAAAAGATTTTGGTGCAGGTGTTGGCTTTGCTACTAAATCAAAGAAAGACCAAAGCGATGATTTTGCGAGCAATGTAATTACCAAAGCACTGAGAAGAACGTTCTCACCTGAGTTTCTTAACCGTATTGATGATGTTACCATTTTCAACTCGTTGGAAAAAGACTCGCTCTACAAAATCATTGATATTGCTTTAGCCACTGTTACTAAGCGGTTAAAAGACCTCGGCTTTGAGATAAAACTTTCGGATGAAGCGAAAGGATTTTTATCGGATAAAGGGTACGACCCTCAGTTTGGGGCAAGACCTTTACACCGCGCTATTCAAAAATATGTGGAAGACCCATTGGCTGAAGAAATTCTGATTTCGAAAGCGAAAGAGGGTGATATTTTTACCATTGAGCTAAATAAGGAAGCCGATGAACTGAAGATAACTCACAAAGCCGGCAAGAAAAAAGCCGAAGCAGAAAGCGATAATTAAACAGATAAAAAATCCTGACTTGTAGTCGGGATTTTTTATTTCCCCTCCAACTTATTCATTACCGCTTCGCTTACTCCCATTTTAGAGAAGCCGCCATCGTGAAAGAGGTTTTGCATGGTTACATACTTACTCATATCGCTGAATAAAGTAATGCAGAAGTTGGCGCAGTCTTCGGCAGGGGCGTTGCCAAGGGGACTCATCTTTTCGGCAAACTCCATAAAGGAGTCGAAACCCTTGATGCCCGAACCGGCAGTGGTAAGCGTGGGCGATTGCGAAACAGAATTGACGCGCACCTTTTTTTCGTTACCGTAGTAGTAGCCAAAGGAGCGAACGATAGATTCAAGAGTTGCCTTTGCATCTGCCATGTCGCCATAGCCCGGAAACGCCATTTGCGAAGCAATAAAAGTAAGCGCCACTACGCTTCCCCATTGGTTAATAGCGTCCTGCTTTACACAGGTTTGGAGAATTTTATGAAGTGACAAAGCAGAAATATCAAGCGTCTTTTGAAACCATTCGTAGTTTACATCGGTGTATGATTTCCCTTTGCGCACATTGGGGCTCATGCCAATAGAGTGCAGCACAAAATCGAACTTACCCCCTAGGTGTTCGGTTGCCTGCGCAATCAATTTTTCTAAATCTTCCACCGAAGTGGCATCGGCAGGAATAACAATAGTGCCACATTGTTCTGCCAACTTATTTATTTCGCCTAAGCGAAGCGCCACAGGCGCGTTGGAGAGTACAAACTTTGCGCCCTGTTCGTGGGCTTTGAGGGCGACTTTCCATGCAATAGAATGTTCATCGAGTGCCCCGAAGATGATACCGCGTTTGTTCTCAAGTAAGTTATTCATTAAAGAAGAAGGATTTAGAATTTAGAATTTTAGGATTTAGGATGCGATAAGTTCACGGGCATTAGCTAATGAAGCGTCACTCAGTTTATCACCGCTCAGCATTTTTGCAATTTCAATTACGCGCTCCTCTCCTTTTAGTTGCTTGATGCGTGTTTGTGTACGGTTGTCTTTTATTTCTTTATAAATGTAATGATGCGCATCGGCAGTACGGGCAATTTGCGGAAGATGGGTGATAGATATAAGTTGATGATTGCGCGATAGCTTTTTCATTATCTCGCCAACCTT
>JBKJJB010000055.1:0-3694 GCA_046598235.1 Chitinophagales bacterium | reverse complement strand
GTTTTTTTTCGTTTTATAACATGTCATTGGCAACGGAGGCTTTACGGAGTGCCCGAAGGATTCCTTTGGAGAAGCATCTTGTATTGATAGGATAAACACAATACAAGTTTTCCCGCTTCGGAAACCTACGCTCGAAATAACAACATATCCCTGTTAGGTTACTTTAAGCGGAGAGTTACAGAATAGCAATACCATCGCTTTAACGAATTGTATTGCTGGGGTGCAGCCTTTTTATCCACAACTAACATCTCGTCTATCCTTTTAGCGGAAAATTCTCTAATTAATTTAATCTTTGCACCCGACCTGCCGCGAGGCACTCAAACGGATTCATATTCTTTCATGAAAGACAACCCACATGGCTCTTTTCGACAAATGTTTTGAATACGATATAGCCGACATTACAAAAGAGAAAGGCATTTACCCGTACTTCCGCCCCATTCAGGAAAGCGAAGGTCCGGTGGTAAGAATGGAAGGCAGAAAAGTGGTGATGGCGGGCAGCAATAACTACCTTGGGCTTACCACTCATCCGCGGGTAAAAGAAGCCGCCATCCGCGCGCTCGAAAAATACGGAACCAGTTGCTCCGGTTCGCGCTTTCTTACCGGCACTATCGACCTGCACATTGAGTTAGAGAATAAGATTGCCAGGTTTATGGGTAAAGAAGCCGCGCTGCTTTTTAGCACGGGCTATCAGGCAGGGCAGGGAGTTATCTCTCCGCTTATCAGCAAAGGCGATTATATACTAAGTGATAAAGACAACCATGCCAGCATAGTTTCGGGTAATCTTCTAAGTGCTTCTATGGGTGCGCATGTGGTGCGCTACAAGCACAACGACATGGAAGATTTGGAGCGAAGGCTTCAAAAAATTCCTGACACAGCTAATAAACTGATAGTAACCGATGGAGTATTCAGCGCGCACGGCACTATCGTCAATCTTGATGCTTTAAAAACAGTGGCGAAGAAGTACAAGGCAAATGTGTTAGTAGATGACGCCCACGGCTTTGGCGTACTGGGCGATAAAGGAAAAGGAACCTGTCATTTCTTTAATGCGCAGGATGATGTTGACCTGATTGTTTGCACCTTTAGCAAAACACTGGCGAGTATCGGAGGCTTTGTGGCGGGTTCAGAGAGGGTAATCAATTATCTCAAACACAAATCGCCTGCTCTTATTTTTTCGGCATCACCTACTCCTGCATCGGTGGCGGCTGCAAGTGCTGCACTCGACATATTAATTGAACAACCCGAGTTAGCAGAAAAAGTAAGACGCAATGCCGACTATGTTCGTAAGGGCTTAAAAGAATCGGGCTTTATGGTAGTTGACGGAAAGGCGGCTATCGTTCCCGTAATTATCGGTGACGATGAAAAAACATTTACCATCTGGAAAATGCTGTATGAAGAAGGTGTGTTTGTAAATGCTTTTATTTCACCTGCCACCTCTCCGGGTATGCAGATGCTGCGAACCAGCTATATGGCAACACACGAACAGGCACACCTTGATTACATTCTGGATAAATTCCGCAAAGTAGGAAAGCAGGTAGGATTGTTTAACGGACAGTATCAAAAAGTTTGATGCACAAAACACAATGAGCAAAAACAAACCTCAGGCACTCTAACACCTTAACACATCTACCATGAGCAAACAAAGACACTACTACTACATTCAAGGGAAAGACCCTGCCGATTCTTCAAAGCTGAAATTTGTAAAGCGCGATATTGAATGTGACGATACGTTCGAAGGCGAGTTGATTATGCTGGCGTTTCCCATTAAAATGATGGAAGAGATTTCAACGGTGCTTTCCAATTTTCACCTTCGCAACGATGCTGAATATTTCTACAGCGAGTGTAAAGAAGTAGTGAGTGTTCCCGAAAAACATGTGAACGAAAAAGGGCAAGGCAACCTTACGTTTCAATCTTACTTCCACAAATTTCCCGAATCGGTCAATTCATTTTTTGATGATGTGATTGTGGTGGTTATTCTTCACCCCCAGCCCGGCACCGATGCCAACACCCGCAACTATAACATGATTGCCTATATCCATGTTAATATTATAGACTTTAAATCGCCTGATGGAGAAGTGCATCAGGGATACTACTATAACGTTCTGCGCCTGAGCGAGCAAACCGTAAATGGTGAGGCGATATACAGGCGCAAGCGTATTTTCTCCAGCATGTACAGCATCTTGCTTGATATTGTTACGTTCAACCAGGTTCATTATGTGTATGCCACAATGGGCAGAGAGAATCAGGCAATAAACGATGCGCTAAAGATGAATACCGAGCGCAACGGAAAGTTTTTTGAAACCTTTCCGATGAGCAACAACTCACACATCAATCTCATCCTCGGCAGCAGCAGTGCTTCTAAAAAGCTGGTGGATATTTCGAAGGATAAAGAAGCGCTTCGTGAGTACTATTCCAAAATAAAAGATAAGAAAGACAAATATGTTTTCAATCAAATGCATTGCGAAGACAATTTCTTCCGCATGGTTGACCGTATTATGGGTTCTTCGCCTACCAGTCGCATTTATATGTTGCCCGATGCAAAGGGAAATTTTGATGCGGCAGGTCTGTTTGTGAACTGGGGCGATTATCTGCACCTTAAACTTCAAAATCCTAAAGGTTTTTTCAAAGCTGTTGATTCACTCGGAATTACCGATAAGATTTTATATCCCACACTGTTAGTGGGTTCAAAAGAAAATGCAAGGTCGTTGGTAAAAGGTGCGGCTTATCGTTACCGCAAAGACCACAAGGTGCAAATTACCATTCTGAATGCTTATGAAGGAGACCCTTATGCCGACTGGAAGAAAAGTATCATTCACGACCCCTTTGTTTATTTTGTTATTCACGATAAGCCCGACCAATACGAAGAGATGAAAGCATATTCTAAAAATGTAGAAGGCACCACCCGCATCTTTATTGATACACCGATGATATAACAACATCGCGTTTACTTTTCCGGTTTTCCCCTTTCGTGCAGGTGTTTATCTGCCAATGCTTGTTAAAGTTACCTGTTGGGTGAACTTAATCATGCACTTATCCATTATATGAGCTATACCTTTGTAGCTAATTGAATTAAGGTGCTGCAATTGTTTAACCTGTTTAAAATGAAAACTATGAAAACTTTAAAAATCTCTCTGCTGGTTGTTTTATTCAGCGCGTTGTCTGCTGCCGGTTTATATGCTCAGTCCGAAATGGAAGATGTTATCTATCTGAAGAACGGCAGCATCTATCGCGGTATCATCATCGAGCAGATACCCAATGTAAGTATGAAAATTAAAACCCTTGGCGGCAATGTGTTTGCAGTAACCATGGCTGAAATAGAAAAGATTACCAAAGAAGATAAACCTTCTGAGCAAGGCAGGTATTATTCCTTTGGTGATAGATATGGAAAAGATAGTACCCGTTTTAAATACAGAAACAGCGGAAGGTTTGCTTTGCTGCAGGTATTGGTAGAGAATAAGCAGGGTGGTGTGCGTTTGGTGCAGGGATATAAATTCAATCGTCATGCAGCATTGGGCTTGGGTATAGGTGCCGATTTTGTTTTCTCATCTCCTTTCAATCGCAGGATAAATAATCTGCCAAGCAATGCTTTGTCGGGCATTTATGTGCCGCTTTACTTACACCTTACAGGCGACATGTTCCCTTCTCGAATTACTCCTTTTTATGCGGTTGAAGCAGGTTATTTTGTAGCGGGCTTGCA
>JBKJJB010000316.1:0-10544 GCA_046598235.1 Chitinophagales bacterium | reverse complement strand
AGTTCTTTGAAGATGGCATTGATTTCATCTTTGCCGCTGCCGAGTTGGAAATATTTTCCGTTTCCTTTTGCTGCCAAATCGCGCAGCATCGCCTGATTCATTTTGGAGAGCACAATGTTGCCGCTTTCATCGCGCTTGAAGTCGCTGCCTACCGGAATGGGTCCTCCGTTATCGGTGCCCACGCCAATGGTGAAAACTTTCACACCTTCTTTCACTGCATCGGCAATTGCTTCGTCCACACCGCCTTCGTTGTCTTCTCCATCGGTGATGATGATGAGCGCCTTGGATTTGTTTTCGCCTTCCACAAAATTCTCCCTCGCCATGTTCACCGCTTCTGCAATGTTGGTTCCCTGTGTGGGAACAAGATTGGTATTGATGGTTTTGAGATACATTCTGCCCGCGCTATAGTCAACAGTAAGCGGCATTTGAACGTAACCACGCCCCGCAAACACAATCATGCCGAGACGGTCGTTATGAAGCTCGTCAATAAAATTGCTGACAAAATTTTTGGCGCGCATGAGGCGGTTCGGCTTAATGTCTTCGCTGAGCATAGAGTTGGAAACATCCATTGCGATGATGACATCAATACCCTCACGCTTTACTTTTTCCTGTTTGGTTCCCACCTGAGGATTGGCAAAGCCAATAACAGTCATTTCAAATGCCAGAGCAAGCAGAATAAATTTGATAAGATGCTTGTTGAATGAAATATCCGGAGTGAGTTGCTCAAGCAAAGATGAGTTGGCGAAACGCTTCAGATTTTTATTTCTCCAGTTCTGAAAAAATAAAAACAAAAGAACCATCGGCACCAAAGCGGCTAAGCCCCATAAATATATTTTGTGCTGAAAGCGGAATGCTTCTTCGCGCAGCAGAACAACAACTGCAAGCACCGGGATAAGAATTACCAGTAACCAAAGATATTTTATGTAATCGCTGCGTTTCATATTTTAAAACACATAGGCACATAGTAACATAGCCGGAATGCAGCTTGTACTTCTATGTAACTATGTGTTTATTGTTTTCATCATTACGGAATACTTTTTACTATTAAATATCTGCCGAGCACTTCAAACAAAAGGAGCAGTCCGGCTATCAGTGCAAACGGAAAGAACTTTTCGGTTTTATGTTCGAAGGCGCTTACTTCAATTTTTGTTTTTTCGAGTTTGTCAATCTGTGCGTAGATGTCTTTCAACTTTTTGTTATCTGTAGCTCTGAAATATTGTCCTCCGGTTTTCTTTGCAATGTCTTTGAGTAACGCTTCATCAATCTGCACATCTGCATAATCGAAAATCAATTCACCAGCAGGAGTCATAGCAACAGGAGTCACCGCTTTGCCATTGGTTCCAATTCCTATTGTGTAAACGCGGGTTTTAAATTGCAATGCAATATCAGATGCAGTGGCAGGATCAATCAATCCTTTGTTGTTCACTCCGTCAGTCATCAGTATAATGACTTTACTTTTTGAGGTAAGCTCTTTCAATCGCTGCACAGAAGTAGCAAGACCCATTCCTATGGCAGTGCCGTCTTCCATCATACCATTTTTAACTTTGCCAAGTTGGTTCTTTAAAATGGCGTGATCAATTGTAACCGGACACTGAGTAAAACTTTCTCCCGAAAAAATTACCAGACCAATTCTGTCGTGCGGACGACCATCAATAAAATTCATGGCTTCTTTCTTGGCGGCTTCCAAACGATTGGGAGAAAAATCTTTGGCAAGCATAGAAGTAGAAACATCCACGGCAAGAACAATGTCAATTCCTTCGGTGGTAATTTTTTCTTCATCGAAAGAGGTTTGAGGCCGGGCGAGAGCAACCAACAAACTTGTAAGCGCCAACACTCGGAGAACAGGAAGAAATTTTTTGAGCGTTGCTTTAAAGGGGCTTCCCATTCCGGCAAAAGCATTGGTTGCTGAAAGTTTAAGTGAAGGGAAATTTCTCTTCGACAAAAAGCACCACCACAAACCAGCAAACACCAGCACCACTGGAATCAAAAGCAAAACCCATTTGTTGGCAAAAGTGATATGTGATAAGTTGCTGAACATAATATTCACCCCTCTAAATCTCCCCGAAGGGGAGACTTTGGCTTTGTCTTTTGTTTTTAATTTTTGTTTTCATTTCTAAAATCCTCTATTCTTTCCAAAACATTTTCCGCTTGTATTTTGCCTTTAAGCCCCCTTCGGGGGTTTGGGGGTGTTGTCTTCTTTGGGCTCGGTGAAATCAATGAATTTATAAGCGGTTTCCATCGCTTTAATATTTGCATCAGGCATTGGAACCATCTTCGCAAACTTCACCAGGTCAGCCGCGCGCAAAGTAGAAAGCAGATTTTCTTTTGCTTTTTCCTTCAGGTTGTAGCTTTCAATTTCCGACTGAATTTCTTCGGTAGTTGATTCCATTGCATACCAACCATAACGATACTCAAGATAAAAACGCAGAATATCGGTAAGGCGGCTGTAATACAGTTTCACATTGTCGCCCTGCCATAATTTTTCCTCTTCTAATTTCTTCAACTCTTTACGCGCCCAGATGTGCGCAGGGTCTTTTGGTTTAGGTCGTTCAACAACTGCCGGCTTTTGTTTGCGATACTTTCTCCAAAGAATAATTCCTACAATAAGCGCAATCAACAAAACAATTCCCCCAATGATATAGGGAATAAACTCCTTCCATGAATATGGAACATCAAGAGGTGCCTTAATTGCTTTAAATGGTTTGGCAGTATCAACATCAAGCGTATTTACAGTAACATGAATTTCGTTGGAGAGTACGCTATCTAACTCTCCATTGCTGTTTTTGAAAAACACTTTTACCGGACCCGCATGATACTCGCCTGAATCGTAAGCGGAGACGGTATAAAGTTGTGAGAGAATTTTTTTGTCAGACTCAGTTGAGGTATCAATTTTTGAAGTAGAGACCAATTCCAAATTTCCCAGTGTATCAGCAATTATTGGAAATGGAACAACCAAATTATTTGGATGCTTTACAGTTAACCGAATATTAAGATGGTCACCAATTTGAATTTGGGATGAGTCCGCACGGAGGGTGGCGGAAACTTGCGCATGAGAAGAAGACCAAAGACCAAAGACCAAAGACCAAAGAAATGCAACAGCAATCTTTGAACTTGGAATTGTGAACTTGGAACTTGGAATTTCTTTTCTCATCTCTTCCTCTCTCTTTTCTTAAACATATTCATCAGCGAAATCACGTAATTGTCTTCGGTCTTTATGCTTTCTAACTGAGCTCCGCTTTTGCCGAATAAATCTTTGGTGGTTTTCACGTTCTCAAGAAAGGTCTTCGCGTATTTTTCACGCAATGATTTATCACTCGTATCAATCCAGAATTCTTTTCCGGTTTCTGAATCAATCAGCTTTGCTAATCCAATATCAGGCATCACTGCTTCGCGCTCATCGTATATATGCAGGCCGATGAGGTCATGTTTTTTGCCAACTACGTTCAGGGATTTTTTAAAATCCTTTTTGAAATTTTCGGTCTCGGAGTTTGGACTCAGAAAATCAGAAACCAAAAACGCAATGGATTTTTTCTTTACTACATTATTGAAGTATTTCAACGCTTCGGCAATATTGGTTCCCGCTTGCTTTGGATGGAAATCATATATCTCAGAAATGATGCGCAGAATATGTGTCTTACCTTTTTTAGGAGGAATAAATTTTTCAATCGTGTCACTGAAAAACAATACTCCTACTTTATCATTATTAGTGATTGCCGAAAAAGCAATCACTCCGCTTATTTCTGCAATGATGTGATTTTTAAATTCGTTCTGCGTTCCAAAAAAAGATGACTGGCTTACATCAATCAACAACATCACTGTCAATTCTCTTTCTTCTTCAAAAACTTTTATAAAGGGTTTTCTGTTTCGTGCGGTTACATTCCAGTCAATGGCACGAACATCATCGCCATATTGATACTCGCGCACTTCGCTGAAAGAAATTCCTCTTCCCTTAAACGCAGAGTGATAGCTGCCCGAGAAAATCTGGTTAGAGAGTTTCCGGGTTTTGATTTCGATTCTGCGGAGTTTCTTGCGCTTATCAGCCCCACCTAAATCCTCCCCCAACGGGAGGACTTTAGTTTTGTCATCATTTTGAAATAAGCCTTTCATTGCACGAAATTCAATTTGTATTTTGTCTTTAAGCCCCCTTCGGGGGTTTGGGGGCTGGCTGTTCTATGGAACCTCTACAGCATTTAGAATTTCTGAAATCACTTCTTCGCTCGTAATATTTTCGGCTTCCGCTTCGTATGTAAGTCCAACACGGTGACGCATTACGTCAAAGCAGATGGCGCGAACATCTTCGGGTATTACATAACCTCTACGCTTAATAAACGCGTAAGCTTTTGCTGCAATCGCTAAGTTTATACTTGCACGAGGCGAACCTCCGTAGCTGATAAGTGATTTTAATTTGTTGAGTTTGTAATCTTCGGGCTTACGGGTAGCAAACACAATGTCGAGAATGTAGCGCTCAATTTTTTCATCCATGTAAACTTCGCGAACAGTTTTGCGCGCAGCAACAATATCCTCCTTCTTCACCACCTGATTTATCTGCTTATCATTCATCTGCATGTTCTGACGAATAATCAATTGCTCTTCCTCTTTCTTTGGATAAGTAATAACTGCCTTCAACATAAAACGGTCAACCTGTGCTTCAGGAAGAGGGTAAGTTCCCTCCTGTTCAATAGGGTTTTGCGTAGCAAGAACCAAAAACGGATCTTCTATCTTATACGTGTTATCTCCTATGGTCACTTGTTTTTCCTGCATGGCTTCGAGCAATGCCGACTGCACTTTTGCGGGAGCACGGTTAATTTCATCTGCCAGCACAAAGTTGGCGAACACAGGTCCTTTCTTCACCACAAACTCCTGGTCCTTTTGATTGTAAATCATAGTTCCTACTAAATCTGCCGGAAGCAAATCAGGAGTAAATTGTATTCTGGAAAATTTTGCGTGAATAGCTTGAGCCAAAGATTTAATAGCCAGTGTTTTTGCCAACCCCGGCACACCTTCCAAAAGAATATGTCCGTTACCGAGCATGGCAAGCAACAAGCGCTCTAACATATACTTCTGCCCTACAATGGTTTTGCCGAGCTCCATGTTCAGCACATCAACAAATGCGCTTTCGCGATTAATTTTTTCATTGAGTGCTGCAATGTCAACCGTGGCATTTCCTGATATTACTTCCATAGTTTTTGTTTTTAATGGGCGACAAATATACTCCGTATGAAGATGTTAAAAATCAAATTTTGTTAAGCGAAAATGGACTTGTGTAATGAAAAAATAAAGAAACGGTTTGCGTTGCCTTTTCTCAAATATTGTGTGGTATTGCTTATTAAATTTTTGACCATTACGTTATTCCAATCTTACCATGAAAATTGCACTCAACAAGTTATTTGCTATAAACACCAAGCAGATTTCCTAAATAGAATATTGCCCTATATTCGTTTGCTCAAAAATTATATCATGAAAAAATATTTATTCCTGCTATTGGCAGTAACTTTTGCAGCAACCGGTTTTTCACAATCGCCTACCTGCAATCTTACAGCTATTCAAACAGCTATGAGTGGTGCAGGGTATCAGCAACTAACCATTTCCGGTCAACCCTGTTATCTCTATTTTTACAACAGTAACACTACCAGTAATTGGGGAACTGCCGAGCAACAGGCGCAAGCAGTTGGTGGACATTTACTCACCATTAACAACGCTATTGAAAATGCTGCTGTAGTTGCGGCTGCACAAGCCGCAGGTTTAAGCGGTGGAGTTTGGATCGGTTATACCGATGCTGCCATTGAAGGAACATGGGCTTGGGTAGATGGAAGCAATTCTCCCTACACCAACTGGAACGGAAGCGAGCCGAGTAACTCAGCGGGCTTTCCGTGCTACACCGATGAAGACGGTGGCTTGCTTCAACTTTCGAACGGTATGTGGAATGATTTAGCCACAAACAATGGTTGCCCGGGTGCTACAGCATTTGCTAGCATAATCAAAATAAATTTGTGCCCGCAAATAACTGCTAATGGAGCTACCGGTTGTTCAGGTCAGCCAACTACAATTAATTCTGTTGGAAGTTTTGGTTCGCGTCCTTACACGTATGCCTGGTTTTCTCCTCCTTCTGTAACTCCTGTAGATAACGATAGTTCGCTTACGGTCACCATTGCTGCACCCACCGTTTATGTGGCTGCTATGCAAGATGTTTACGGTTGCAGCGATACTGCGATGGCATTGATAAACGTAACGGCCTGTGTAACTCCACCGGGTTGTAATATTGCAGCCATTGATGCGGCTATGAACAGCGGTGGATATGCTTTTTTGAATGTACAAAATCAACCTTGCAGCCGCTATTATTTTAATAGTTCCCCAACTTCTAATTGGGCAACAGCCGAACAACAAGCTAATGCTGTAGGTGGACATTTAGTTTCAGTAAACAGCGCGGCAGAAAATGCCGCTTTGCTCACTGCCGCACAAGCACAAGGTTTAACCGGTGCCATCTGGATTGGATTTACCGATGCTGCGGTAGAAGGAACTTTTGTTTGGAGTAATGGTTCGGCAAATACTTACAGCAATTGGAACGGAGGTGAGCCGAGTAACTCGGGTGGCTTTCCTTGTAATACCGATGAGGATGGAACTATTTTACAATTATCGAATGGAAGATGGAACGATTTAGCATTGAACAATGGTTGCCCGGGTGCCACACAATTTCGCTCGGTAATTGAAATTGATTTATGCCCGGTGGTAAATGCCACTGCACCTTCAGTTGCTGTGTGTCAGGGCTACGCTGCGTATCTAACATCAAGTGCGTTGTTAGGTTCATCGCCTTTTACTTATCAATGGAGTAATGTAGCAACAAATGCAAACGTAGCCACCGGTGCCAATGTAAATGTTACACCGGCTGCTAACACTTCTTATCAGGTGCAGGCAACCGATATTTACGGATGCTACGCACGTGATACGGTATCCGTAATTACGCAAGTATGCACCGTAATTTCTACTTGTAATATTCCTGCCATTGATGCCGCAATGGCGGGTGCAGGTTTTCAGTTTTTGAATGTGCCTAACTATCCATGCTTCAGATATTATTTCAATCCCAATCAAACTAATAGCTGGAACACTGCTAGCGGACAAGCAGCGGCTGTTGGAGCTACTATGTTAACGGTATCCAGTCAAGCAGAAAATGATGCGGTGTGGCAAGCTGCCGTGGCCGCAGGTGTAAGTGGTGGACTTTGGATTGGTTATACCGACCAGGTTACTGAAGGCACCTGGTTATGGAGTGATGGAAGCAATGGCACATTTACCAATTGGAATCCCGGTGAGCCGAATAATTCCACGTGCTTTGGATCAAATTTGGGTGAAGATGCCAGCATAATTCAAATGAGTAATGGGCGATGGAATGATGTTTATACAGGGCCTCAAGGCGTATGCTTATCGCCAGCTTCGTATGCTTCTATCGTAAAAGTAAATTTGTGTCCTACGGCCACTGCTGTTGCAAACCCTGTTACAGTTTGCGCGGGAGTTTCTTCATCGCTTACAGCAACAACCATTCTTGGTTCGCCTAATTATACTTATGCATGGAATAATTTAGGCTCCTCCACAAGTGCCGGAACAGGAACACCTCTTTCAGTTTCACCGGTAACAACAACTTCGTTTGAAGTAGTTTCAACTGATAGATATTCCTGCCAGGCAAAAGACACCGTGCTGGTAACAGTTGCAGGTGCTACTAGCCAAACGTTTACACTTTCTCCTTCACCGGTATGTGTGGGCGCAGCAGTTACCGTTACCTATACAGGGCCATCACCCTCCACTGCAACTTTTACCTGGAACTTTAATGGAGCTACCATAATTAGCGGAAGTGGAATTGGTCCTTATCAGATTTCATTTTCTACATCAGGAAATAAAACTGTAACGCTTGATGTAAATGATAACGGATGTGTTTCGCCACAAGCTACACAAGCAATTACGGTAAATCCATCACCGGTGGCAAATGCCGGACCTGATGTAACAACATGTTCGGGAGCCATAATAAATTTAGGGGTAGCACCGGTGGGTGGCGTTACTTATGTATGGGTGCCCGCAAATAATTTGAGCGCAAACAATATTTCCAATCCGCAATTCAGCGCGTTTAATACATCCGGTGCACCCGTTACATATAGTTTTGTAATGGGCGCGCAAGCTTTGGGTTGCAGTGCTATTGATAGCGTAACTGTTACGGTAAATCCTGCGCCAACCGCTAGTATCAATCCAACATCTGCATCGGTGTGCAGTGGCAATTCAACAACACTTACTGCAAGTGGTGGTACCGGTTATGTTTGGAGCAGCGGTGGAGTTTTAGCTGCTGAAACAGTAACGCCAGCAATTACTACAACCTACACAGTTACTGTTTCTATAGGTGCAAATTGCACCGCCACTGCATCGGCAACTGTTACTATCAATACATCCCCAACCGCAAGCATTAATCCAAATCCTGTTTCGGTTTGCGGGGGAAACCCTGCAACAATTACCGCAAGTGGCGGAACAAGTTATACGTGGAGCACCGGTGATACTACAGCGGCAATTACTGTATCACCGGCAAGCGCAACAACATATACCGTTACGGTAACCAACGCAAATTTATGCATAGCAACTGCCAGTGTAAACGCAACTATTTTCGGAGCAATCAATCCAACTATAAATCCTGCGGCTGCATCGGTATGCACCGGTGGAAGCATTTCAATAACTGCCGGTGGAGGAACATCATACACGTGGAGCAATGCAGGGAACACAGCCACTATTACAGTTACTCCAACTACTGCCACTACTTATACCGTTACTATTACAGATGCTAACGGTTGCACAGCTGTTGCAAGTTCATCGGTAACTATTAATTCTCCACTTGCTACAACCATAAGCGCAAGTAGCGCCATTAGTTTTTGCGCAGGTGGAAGTGTAACCATCAATGCCGATTCTGTTTTTACAAATTATTTATGGAGCGATAATTCAACTTCTAATTCGGTGAGTGTTTCACAAACATCAACTTATACTTTGAGCGGAACAGATGCCACCGGTTGTTTGTATATCAGCAATACAATCACGGTTACACAAAATCCAAATCCGGTTTTGCAATTGGTTTCTTCTACCAACGAAACATGTTTTGGTTTTGCCGATGGAACTATAACCGTAACGGCAAATTCAGGAACACCTTCGTATAATTTTGTTTGGAACACCACACCAACACAAAACTCTGCAACTGCAAGTAATCTTTCCGCAGGTAGTTATGATGTAACCGTAACTGATGCGAATAATTGTAGCAGCACCGGTTCTTACTCCATTACTTCACCTCAATCAATTGTTCTGAATATTGATAACGCTACCGACATTTCTTGTTTTGGTTTAAGCGATGGAACAATTTCTGCTTCTGCCACCGGTGGTAATACACCTTACAATTTTGTTTGGAATAATGGAGCTACTACTTCTGTTGTTCAAAATTTAATTGCAGGAACTTATACAGTAACCGTAAGCGATGCCAATAATTGTTCAGCCGATTCTTCGGTTACAATTCTTGAACCTGCACAAATTACCTTACAAGTTTTAAGTGCTGATTCTATTTCAATGGGAACTGAAGTATTGATTCAAACACAAGTGCAACCGGCAGGAAATAACTACACTTACCAATGGACTCCTCCTAATTTTTTAAGTTGTGATAATTGCGCCAACCCAACTTTCTCGGCTGTATCTACCATGCAATATGTAGTAGTAATTACCGATGCCAACGGATGTATGGTTGATACGAATATTACCATTCACGTAAATACGGATAAAACAGTTTTTATTCCGAATGTGTTTACTCCTAATGGCGATGGCAATAACGACCGCTGGGAAATTTTCAGCAGCACCTCAGTTTATTTTAACCTGAAACTATTTAACCGCTGGGGTGAAAAAGTTTTTGATTCTTTTAATGCTACCGAAGGTTGGGATGGAACCTATCAGGGCCAAGATTCTTACCCCGGTGTTTACAGTTATGTAATGTTGGTTACATTTTTAGATGGAGAAAACAGACAGTATATAGGAACAGTTACGCTTTTGCGTTAAAAATTCTTTACTATTTCTCCGCCTTACATTTCAATAATACAAACAGCATGGGCATTACATATATAGCTTCGTAAAAGAAAGAGGGCAGCCCCTCTTTTTCTCTTGCACTCTACCGCTGCTTAAAATTTTGCCGTTAAGCCAATTCCAAATTGTTCAAAAATCTGAATCTTGTTAAAGCCATTTACGGTAGCCCCGGTTTTATCTTTATCGGTAATACCATCGGGTCCCTTGTCGCCATCAGCATTTTTGCGGGTATCAATAGGCACAAGAGCATTATATTGATAAACAAACCTAACGGATAGTGTTGCGCTCAGCCATTTATTCACTTTGAATACAATATCATTATTCCATTTTACCACAGGAATAAATTTGTTGGACTCTTTAACGGTAACCGAACCTAACGAATCCTGGTCGGCATAGTACATAGGTAAAACTGTATTATAGCTCGCATTAAAATACGCACCGAAAACATTCAAATGGCTTTTCCA
>JBKJJB010000122.1:0-2600 GCA_046598235.1 Chitinophagales bacterium | reverse complement strand
CTGCGATTAGTATCACAACCTACACGGTCATTACTGTAACAACCGAGATCAATATCTTCAAACATACCTAAATAAAAATCGCGATATGTTTCTGTCGATTTATTCTCTATTTCATATTCAATAAAAACGGTATTGTTCTTTGCTCGTTTTTCAAAAGCAACATTAGTTGAAGAATCAACAAATATTTCAGCCAGTCCGCGTATTTCAAAGCCAAGTTTATTAGCAGAACCTGTTTCTCCATGATAACCACGCTCATCATTAAAAACAAAGAAGATACCTTCATCGCCACAGATGAGCGGATAGTCGCCATGAGCAGGGTCGTAATATTGGTCTCCATCTACATCAGCATAAGGTGCCAAATGAGAATTGATACTTACACCATAATTTACTGCCACGTATGGATTCCCACGTGCAGGCCATTTTAACAGTGCTGAATCAATCTGCGATACCTGAATAGGAAAGGGCAGGTTCCTTAGATGATCAATTTGTGCCTTCGTAACTTTAAATACACGATGGTAGTAGTTATCGTAAAGCGAATCGTAGCTGGCAGCAATAGGTCCGTCAAAATAATCGGAACCGCCTGACCTATATCGTTGCGCAGCACAATGTGGCACTCCAAATGTAGAATCAAAACCACTCATCCATAAGGCAGCAGTAAAAAGAGGTCTCATGTTGCTGCCTTTGGGCACTTCAAGCAAACCCCATTTTACAGTAGTGTCATTAGGTAAATTTGTAAGTGCATCAGGAAACATTGTAAAAGGATTTCCTCCTATTCCAATTCCTGCATTTACATTATTGGCGTTTAAATACTCAACTACCTGGGCATTAGTGGCAATGCCTGTTAACAGGATAAACAGCAACGAAAATATTTTTGGTGGCGTGTAGAGTGTTTTCATGTAGATTGGTTTTATCTATACGAAAATCGTTATTCTAAAAATTAGAAGTGTCACAGAATTGTCATATTTCGCGGAGTATTGTCACAGTATTGTAAAAATATTTTCTGAGCACTAATTCTCCGCCAACAACATTCTTTCCTTCTGAGTTACCATCGCAGTTTCATCGGGTGCAGGTTCCTGCAAGGAGTAAGCAGTGGTGTTGGTTATTACCATTTCATCCATTATGTCTACCATGTTTTGGTAGCGCGCACCGGGCAATAATTTTATAAGGCATACTAAAGGATGTGGCTTGCCGTTTCGGTCGGTGCCACAATCTTTCTTTACCTGTTTAGCTTTCTTCATTACTAAGTGGCGTATGCCGCCACCCGCATCGAAAGATGTTTTCTGTAAGTTGCTCAACTCAAATCCTTCATAAGTATATACTCGGTCAAACGAATCAATAAGAATGTTGAGCACACGACATTTACCAATGGGGGTGGTATCATCAGTTGTGCGTTTGTCAAGTTCCATTGCTTTGTCTTCGCTTAGCAAAGTGGTAAGCATAAAAAAAGAAATAAGCAGAAAGGCGAGGTCAACCATTGGGGTTAAGTCAACCCGCAGCGAGCGCTTAGTGCTGCGGGGCTTTGCATGTTTCGAATGATTGCCGCTTTGGTTTTGTGTTATATCAGCCATAGTTTTTGGTTTATGGCTTGATGCGGGAGAGAGAGAATTTCCATAAAATCACTTCTATCCCTCTCATCAAAAAAACTACTTTCGCGCCCTCTATGCACTATGTATCAGTCGAAAATCTTACTAAGTCTTTTGTCGAAAAGCCCCTCTTTACCAATATCACTTTCAATATTGAGCAGGGCGATAAGATTGCACTGGTAGCAAAAATGGTGCAGGTAAAACCACACTGCTGCGCATACTTGCAGGTAAAGACACTGCCGATTCAGGCAAAGTTTGGATAAATAAAGATGTAAGCGTTTCCTTCCTCGACCAGAACCCAAAGTTTGAAGAAAACAAAAACGTACTCGAAAATATTCTCAGCTATAATCATCCTGTTATCAACACTGTTCGTGAATACGAATTGGCGATGGAACATCATGATGAAAACAAGCTGACTGAGTTGATGGGGAGGATGGATGAGTTGGGTGCCTGGAATTTTGAAAACACAGTAAAAGAAATTCTCACCTCGCTCAACATTACCGACCTCGACCAGTTAGCGGGCTCTATGTCGGGCGGACAGCGCAAGCGTTTATCGCTGGCAAAAGTGTTGATTGATATTTCGTTTGGTGAGCGCAACAACTTTCTTATTCTCGATGAACCAACCAATCATCTCGACTTTGAAATGATTGAGTGGCTGATTGAATTTCTTTCGGATAACAAAACAACGTTGCTGCTGGTTACGCACGACCGCTTCTTCTTAGATAATATCTGCAACGAGATTATTGAAATAGATAATGAGCAGCTTTATCTTCATCGTGGCGATTTCAGTAATTATTTGCTTCGTAAAATTGAACGCGATGAAAGTGAATCGGCTTCGCTGGATAAAGCGAAGAATTTATATCGAAAAGAATTAGAGTGGATGCGCAAGCAACCGAAAGCGCGTACCGTTAAATCAAAATCGCGGCAAGATGCTTTTTACGAAGTAGAGGGAAAAGCCACTGCACGAAAAGCAGATGATAAACTGCAACTGCACGTAAAGATGACGCGCATTGGCGG
>JBKJJB010000121.1:0-7468 GCA_046598235.1 Chitinophagales bacterium | reverse complement strand
ACCGGATGGAGATTAGGCTACATAGGTGCCCCGCTGGCCATTGCAAAAGCATGCGATAAAATGCAAGGACAATTTACTTCGGCTCCGTGTTCTATTTCACAAAAGGCAGGTGAAGCAGCTTTGCTTGGCGACATGGCTCCGAGCTTTGAAATGGTGAAAGAGTTTAAAAAGAGAAGGGATATAGTTTATAGTTTGTTGACAGAAATTCCAGGATTGAAAGTAAACCTTCCTGAAGGAGCTTTTTATTTCTTTTTTGATGTGAGCGCATATTTTGGAAAATCGTTTGGAGGTAAAACTTTGAATACACCTGAGGATGTTTCACTTTATCTTTTGGCAGAAGGAAAAATTGCTTTGGTAAGCGGAGAATCTTTTGGCGACAAAAACTGCTTGCGAATGAGCTATGCTACAGGTGAAGACAAATTACGCGAAGCATGCAAGCGAATGAAAGAGTCCTTTCTAAAATTGAACTAATCTGCATCATTAAATTATCAAATTCTCACATCTTCAAATTACTCAATGTCTCCAAAACTAAATTTCTCAGACCTTACCGTTCTTGTTATTGGTGATGTAATGGTTGATTTTTATTTGTTTGGAGAGGTGAATAGAATTTCGCCAGAAGCGCCTGTACCTGTGGTGGAAATTTTAGGCAAAGAATCTCGTCCCGGTGGGGCAGCAAATGTGGCTTTGAATGTTCATGAACTTGGCGCAAAACCTGTATTGCTTTCAATGATTGGCAGAGATGTAACAGGAAATCAGCTGATAAAAATGTTGCGCGAAAATGGAGTGCGCACCAATCATGTTATTCAAAATAAAAATAGAGTAACTACTTTAAAGACTCGCGTATTTGATGAAGATAAGCAGGTGGTTCGCTTTGATGAGGAAGAAGTGGAAGACGTAACTGAAGCCCAGGAAACTTTGTTGGTAAAAGAATTCAGAAAAATTCTGACTAATGAAAAGATAGATGTAATTATTATTCAGGATTACAACAAAGGCGTTCTTACTAAGTATTTCATCAAGCAAATTCTTTTGCTTGCCACCAAGAACGGAATACCGGTAACGGTTGATCCTAAAGAGCGAAACTTTTTTGATTATCAGGCAATAGATTTGTTTAAACCAAACCTGCGCGAATTTTCAGAAGCTATAGGTTACCGTATAAATGCAAAAAGCATTGATAGCCTGCGAAGCGGTGCCGAGGAATTGAGAAGGAAAAATCGTTTCAAGAACCTGATGGTTACTTTGGGAAGTAACGGTATATTTTGTTTCACTCGCGAAGGAAATTCTTTTATTGTGCCGGCTAAATCTATTAAAGCTGCTGATGTTTCAGGGGCAGGAGATACAGCTATGAGCATAGCAGCATTAGCTTACGCACAGAAATATCCGCTGAAAGAAATTGCTCAGTTTGCTAATAAAGCAGCTGCAGCGGTTTGTAAGAAAGTAGGGGTTACTCCTATCAGTTTAAAGGAACTGAAATAAATTATTCACGCTTAAAATATAATTGCATGTACCGGGCAGATGAAATGCCCGACAGGATAAGTATGGTCGGACTTAGCTTTTCAATTTTTAAATCGGATTTATAGCCTTTTTCATCAACAGTTGCCAAAGCGGTATCATTCTTAAAAGTGAATTGTAAAACATGATTCCGGTTGTCCGCATTGCCTTCTTTGCCTTCGGCAAACTGAAAAAGTATTTCGTTGGGTTTACTTATTTGTAGCTCTAAGTTGTTTAGCACTTGGCAAAGAAAGTGAGCGCCCATTTCAATAGCAATGCTGTCACCAGTAGGGATAGCTACACCGGGTTGTTCTATCTTTCGTTTTAATAGTAGTTTTTTTACAAGCGTATCGGGTTGCCAAAAACCGATTAACTCGTTCCTGATAAGAACTCCCTTTATTTTCCACCTTCCATAAAGTAGGTTCCTGTCAATTTTCTGTGCATTCGCAGATACACAGGCAATGGATATTAAAAGAAACAGGATTTTATACTTCATACTTAATTATGCTGGCAAATATAGAGACGGACGCATTGCTATAAAAATCATACCAATAAGTTTTACAACCAATAATATGTTGGCAACGATATGGGTTTATTATAGATAATTTAGAATGTCTCCACATTTTGAAACTGGTTTTTGAAACATTCCACCTTGTTTTTCAGTTAAAGCAAAGAAGGAAATATATTGATTTAAGGAAAGTGCAATGCAAAAAGTAAAATTGTTTGCACTTAATCATTTAAAGGAACCAGAATTGAAAAAGCATTTTAAGCTCTTTATCTTATTGTTATTTGCCGGACAGTTGGCATCCAATGCTCAGGTAAATTGCGCATTTACTGCATCTGTTCTTTCGGGCTGTGCGCCTCTTTCTGTCAATTTTCAGGACCAATCAATAGGTGCAACTACTTATCAGTGGCAATTTGATAACGGCAACTCTCCATCCACTTTGCGAAATGCAACTACCAATTATCCGCTTCCGGGCATTTATAATGTGCGGCATGTGGCATTTAATGGTGCGGCATCCGATACTGCCTATTTGCAAATAAGGGTATTTAATCCACCTACAGTAAATTTCATGTCACCAAATCCGCAAGGATGTAATAGTCCTTGCCACACAGCAAATTTTGTTAATCAAACTATTCCGGGCGAAAGTGCTGTATCTGCATCTAACTATGTATGGAATTTTGGAGATGGTACCGGTGCTGAAATAGGATACAATGTAAACCACTGTTTTAGTCAGGCAGGAAGTTTCAATATAACACTTATAGCGCTCGATAATAACGGATGTCAGGTAAGCAAAACCATTCCAAATTATGTAACCATAAGACCCGGACCTGTGGCAACTGCTACGGCAAATCCTACTCAGTCGTGTCTTGTTTCTCAATTAGTAAACTTTGCTGGAACAGGTAGCTCGCCTGCGCCTCCGGTAACTTACAGTTGGAATTTTGGAAACGGAAGTTCTTCAGCGCAGAATCCAGTACAGCCATTTACGTGCGGTGTTTACAATCCTGTGCTTACAGTTACCGACCAAGCAGGTTGCAACGCTAGAGATACTTTAAACATTCAAATTCCTTGTTTGAATGCAGGATTTACAGCTACATCTACCAACGGATGTTTAGGTATTCCTGTTCAGTTTACCGATACTTCTATTTATGCTTCTTCTTGGAGTTGGGATTTCGGTGACGGGTCGCCTGTTTCCACCGCTCAGCATCCTGCCCATACATATAATTCTAACGGGGCATACACTGTTACCCTTACAGTTACTTATGCGGGTTGTGCTGATACAGAAAGCAAAACTTCGTATATCAATATTACCAGCCCGGTTAGTTTTACCTTGAGTGGCGATGACTATTCAAACTGCACGGCTCCCTTTACAGTGAACTTTAGCAGCAACGCTCCGGGTGCTACTTCTTATAATTGGAATTTTGGTGATAGCAATATTTCTACTCTTGCTAATCCTTCGCATACGTATACAACAGAAGGGACATTTATTGTTACGCTTTCTGTTACAAATTCTACCGGTTGTGTAAATACACAAACTTTAACCGACACAGTGTATGTTGGAGGCATTCATGCTGGTTTCACTATTGATTCTCTTCATGGATGCACACCTGCAATGATAAATTTTACAGACACCAGTACTTCCAATGTTGCTGTTACAAGCTACTATTGGCAATTTGGGGATAGTACTGCTAACGCAGCGGCACAGCATCCAATTCACATGTACACAGTTGGTGGAGAATACGTTCCAACTCTTACTGTACAGAATGCTGATGGCTGCATAAGCACTTATGTTTCTCCCGATACCATTAAAATAGGAACCGCCCTTGTACCTAGTTTTGTGGCTTTTCCGCTTATACAGTGTGTTAATCACGATGTTTCATTTACTAATCTTACAGCCGATACTACATCCGCTACTGAATACTATTGGGAGTTTGGCGATCATCAATCTTCTACAGAGTTTAGTCCAACTCACCAATATTCAGATACAGGAAGTTATACGGTTTCGCTAACTGTAATTAACCAGGGATGCAGCAGTACACTTACAAAGCCGCTTTATATACTTATTGTAGTTCCTAAAGCCGATTTTGGTTATAGCTCTGCATGTATTAATCCCACAAACTTTGCTTTTACAGATTCTTCACAAGGAGCAGATATTTGGGCATGGAATTTTGGTGATGGCTCGCCCGTAGATAGCACCAAAAATCCTACTCATGTTTTCGCGGCAGAGGGAGTTTATTCGGTAACACTTACCGTAACGAATATTACAACCGGATGTACCGATTTTAAAAATGTGAACCTGATGGTAGGTACTCCCCACGCTAACTTTATTGCCGATACAATTGCGGGGTGTATTCCGCTTACCATTCAGTTTTCGGATACTTCGGCCTTTGCAGCCGATTGGTTTTGGAACTTTGGCGATAACACTACTTCAACTGAACGAAATCCTACACATACATTTAGCGATACCGGAAGATTTACCATACAGTTAACTATTAATCAAAGTGCCGCTTGCCCCGATTCTTTACGAAAGGTAGACTACATAACTGCTTATGGCATTAAGCCGCGTATAGGTGTGTCTGATAATTATGGATGTATGCCTTTCCCAATTTTGTACACCAATCTAAGTACATCGTTTGGAGGTAGTATTATTTCTACGTATTGGAATTTTGCAAATGGAGATGATACCACTACAACCACGCTAAGTACTTTGTATACCTATAATGTGGTAGGAATTTTTGCTTCTTATCTTAGGACTTATGATTCGCATGGCTGCTCGGCTATTATCTGGCGAAATGTAGAGTCAACTATTATTAAAGCCGATTTTGCTTCTGATACTATAGCTTGTCCCGGTGAAGAAGTGAGATTTAGCTCAGAGCCCATTTACTCGCCTGCAATATCTAATTTTTGGAATTTTGGTGATGGAGTTACCTCTACTGCAGCCAATCCTTCTCATAGTTTTACATCTTCAGGCAACTATACGGTTTCGCTTATTTCAACAAATGCTGCCGGGTGCAAAGATACTGTTGTGAAAAGCAATGTTATTGAAGTGAATTCACCTAAAGCTGATTTTTACGTTACCACTAACTTTTCTCCATGCCCGCCATTTCCGGTTAAGTTTTATAATTCGAGCAGCCGCAGCGATTTAAACTGGCTGTGGTATTTTGGCGATGGTGACACCAGCACCGACAAAGACCCGCTACATGTTTATTTTATGCCGGGCGATTATGATGTTACCCTAATTGCCTGGAATCCTATGGGTTGCCGCGATACTATTACTTACATTGATTTGATTCGCGTGCGTGGACCTGTAGGTAATTTTATTGCCACTCCTGACAGCGGATGTGTGCCGCTTACTATCAGCATCACCGGCACAGTGCAACAATCTACGGTATCCATTATTGCCGATTTAGGGGATGGAACCGCCTATAATGATATTACCAGCGTGGTGCATACGTATGAAAATGTTGGAAACTACTATCCGGTATTTACTCTCACAGACAGTCTAGGTTGCCAGGTTTCTTATCATTTCGATACCATTGTAGTTGGGCTTATTCCTTATCCAAATCTAAATGATACTACAGTTTGTAGAGGAAACAATGTGTTGTTCAATCTTCCGCTTGGGGACCATTTTGAGTGGACTACCAACGCTTCGCAAACTTACCTTACCTGTGATACGTGCAGACGCACTATCTCTTCTTCGCTAGATACTATAACGTATTATGTAACTGCTATGACCAATATTGGCTGTGTTGCCAAAGATACTGTAACCGTTAATGTAGATGCACTGCCACAGATATATCCCGGATTGTTTTACCGAATTTGTCCAAACGATACGCTGCAACTTAGTGCTGGACCTCAAGTGGCTGCGGCTACCTGGCAACCTTCGCTATACATGAATGACTCTACTTTGATTAGTCCTTTGGTGTGGCCGCCCGATACTATTACTTACCGCGTTACAGGAAGCAACAGCACAGGCTGCTCTATTTCGCGCATTGTAAAAGTATTTCCGATTGATAAAGTATCTGCCTCTCTAACTTCTGATGGTGATACTATTAAGTGCGAAGGTGGAACTGTTTCAATGAATGTAGATGTTCTACAATCTTCTTTTAACGATACTACATTTCAATGGATACCAGCTACTTATCTTAACTCATCTACCATAAAGAATCCGGTGCTTACCGCCCCTGCAGGTGATTATACTTACCAGGTAATTGTGCGCAGTACTACTTGCGAAGCCGATACTGAAACCATTCATATAACTTTTGCACCTACACCTGCGGTAGAAGCCGGTGATGACCAAACCGTAGCCGAAGGAACAACTATTCAGTTGTGGGCATCTTCGCTTGACCAGGTTACATATACCTGGCTTCCAACCGGTGACTCGATAAGTTGTATTGGATGCCGCAGACCTTACCTTATTGCCACCAAAGAGCAATTGGTGCCGGTGGTGGTTACTTCTGAATATGGATGTGTAGATACTGCTTTTGTGCACATACGTGTGGTTGCCTGCGATGATAAAATGGTTTTTGTGCCTAACGCTTTTACTCCTAACAATGATGGAGTGAACGACAACCTGTATGTGCGGGGTGGCGGCTTACGCTCGCTCGAGTATTTTCGTGTATTTGACCGCTGGGGCAAAATGGTTTTTGAAACGCAGGACATCAATCAGGGATGGGATGGAACTATCAATGGCAGAAAAGCCGATATAGCTACGTTTGTTTATATCGTTAAGGGAGTATGTTCTAGTGGTGCCGATGTTCTTAAATCGGGTAATGTTACTTTAGTAAGATAGAAGGGAAGGAGTTTAGAAACTAATTGTCTTCTTTTGCATATCTTTTATGCAACTCAACTACAAAGTTTTTGGAGAAGGTTTCCCGGTGATAATTCTTCACGGCTTGCTCGGTTCATTAGATAACTGGCAAACTATTGCAAAGAAGCTAGCGGAGAAGTTTCAGGTGTTTATCGTTGACCAACGCAATCATGGTAGGTCGCCTCACAGTTTTGAGTTTAGTTATGAACTTCTCTCCAATGATTTACTGGATTTTTTTGAGCAACATCATATAAACAAAGCACATATCATCGGACATTCAATGGGAGGAAAGGCAGCCATGCAATTTGCTTTGGAGCATTCCGATAAAGTAGAGAAACTTATAGTGGTTGATGTTGCGCCTGTGGGGTATGAAGACAAACACAGCGATGTATTCAGTGCTTTGTTTGCTGTTGATTTAAAACGGGTATCATCACGAGAAGAAGTGCAGGACATTCTTCGTAAGCATTTAAATAATGATGAAACCATCGTTCAGTTTCTTATGAAAAGTTTACAACGTGAAGAATCAAGTAGTACAGGTTTTCGCTGGAAATTTAATCTACAGACGTTGCATAATAACTACAACAAAATATCCGAAGCAATAACTTCTGCGAAGTCTTTTAGCGGCAAAACGCTTTTTATTAAAGGGGAGAAATCTTCTTACATCAACC
>JBKJJB010000447.1:0-5832 GCA_046598235.1 Chitinophagales bacterium | reverse complement strand
ACCCATGATGTATTCCTTCTTGATATTTTTTATTTCAATTATCGTATTCGACACTATTTGAAATAAAAAATATCACGAAGGAATACATCATGGGTTCGCAGTTGATTGCTGCGCTTAAAGATGTTTCGCTTTCAATTGATAAAGGAGAATATGTAGCACTGATGGGTCCTTCAGGTTCAGGCAAATCTACGCTGATGAATATTCTGGGCTGCCTTGATTCTCCAACTTCAGGAACTTACAGGCTGAACAATACAGAAGTTTCAGAAATGAGCGATGATGAACTTGCTCGAGTTCGCAATAAAGAAATCGGATTTATCTTTCAAACATTTAATCTTTTACCGCGCTTAACTGCATTGGAAAATGTGGCACTTCCGATGGTATATGCGGGTATGAGTAAAAGCGAACGCACACTACGTGCCGAGCAGGTAATGGAAATGGTGGGCTTGAAAGATAGAAAGACTCACAAACCTAACGAACTATCAGGAGGGCAAAGGCAACGGGTAGCCATTGCACGTGCATTGGTAAACAATCCTTCTATCATTCTTGCAGATGAGCCAACAGGAAATCTAGATACAAAGACTTCCTACGAAATCATGGCAATTATCGAGGAGATAAGCAGCCACGGAAACACCGTGATTATTGTAACTCACGAAGAAGACATCGCTAAACACGCGCGTAGAATTCTACGTTTGCGTGATGGGTTGGTTGAAACAGATTTGGAGAATATCCCGGTGAGAATGACAGCAGAACATTTGAACTTTGAAAGACGATAATTGTTTGTGACTCGATGAAAATTTATACTAAAACAGGCGACATAGGCGAAACTTCTCTCTTCGGTGGTAGACGGGTGCTGAAAAGCGAACTCCGCATTGAAGCATACGGAACAGTAGATGAGCTTAATAGTTGGATTGGTTTGCTGCGCGATGTAAATGCAGAGAACACAACAAAAGAGTTGCTGAAGGAAATTCAAGACCGCCTGTTTACGCTTGGCGCTACACTCGCTGCCGATCCCGATAATTCAAAACTAAAAACTCCTGACTTACACGAAAGTGATATTGAACTTTTAGAGAAAGCTATTGATAAAATGGATGAACAGTTGGAGCCGCTTCGCAACTTTGTTTTGCCGGGTGGGCATGTTTATGTTTCGTATTGTCACTTGGCGCGTACCGTTTGCCGCAGATCAGAGCGGTTATGTGTAGCACTTCATCAGGTTGCTGAAATTCACCCGCTCATTATTAAATATCTCAATCGTCTTTCCGATTATCTTTTTACTCTTTCTCGTAAAATGGCGAAAGACTTAGGCACTGAAGAAGTAAACTGGCTGCCCAGAAAATAGTTCCTGGTTTATTTATCAGCCATTTACATCGCGAATAGAAAAATCTCTTAAGCCAAGATCTCTGTTATAACACACTCCATAGATTGTGTATAAATCCTTAATGAGTTAGTTGCTTTGCCGAGGGAAATGAAAAATCGCATGACATATTACCATACTTGCTTTATTGAATTAGGTATTTAGACCTGGTATAAAAAAATAAATACGTTGAAGCAACGATTACACGGATAAAACCACGATTACGCAGATAAAATCAGTGAAATCATTTTGTATTATCTGTGTAATCGTTGCCGAAGGCATATTACGATACTTATCTACCTAATCCAATTCCTTTAATTCGAAAACTGTTTCGTATACAGTAATCAATACAACCCCTTGGGGGGTATGTTAGCAATCTCACTCATCAGCTTTTAGTTTAATTTCATTTTTAACCAATCATTTTTAATTGGCTTTATCAGTATTTTAAATTCAATAAAGGTATGCGTGTATTAAAATTTGGAGGCACCTCAGTTGCCAATGCAGAAAATATAAGTAAGGTCGTTGCTATTTCAACTAAGGCGTTGGAAAAGGATAAAGTGATGGTAGTAGTTTCAGCTTTAGGCGGAACTACTGATTTGCTGATTGACACAGGAAAGTTGGCAGCAGCAGGCGATGAAACGTATAAAGAGAAACTCTCAGCGGTCGAGCAAAGACATATGCAAACCGCAAAGGAGTTAATTCCGGTGGCGCGCCAAAGTTCTATTCTTAGCGAGATAAAAAGACAAATCAATGAATTAGAAGCTATCTGTGAAGGAGTCTTTTTGCTTCGTGAACTATCTGCAAGAACGCTTGACCGTATTGTGAGTTTTGGTGAGTTGATGTCATCAGTGATTCTTTCTCACAAATTAAATTCATTGGAAGTTTCGCATGTCTGGAAAGATTCGCGTCAATTGATTACAACTGATTCTAATTACAGTTTTGCTGCTGTAAATTTTGATATCACCAACAAAACAATCACCCATTTTGTAAAATTAAATCCTTCATCACTTTATATTTTTCCCGGGTTTATTGCTGCTGATGCTAACGGAATTACAACAACGCTTGGCAGAGGCGGTTCTGATTATACGGCTGCTATTTATGCTGCGGCAGTAAATGCAGATGCGTTGGAAATATGGACCGATGTAAGTGGTATGATGACTGCCGATCCGCGCTTGGTACAAAATGTAAAAGTGATTCCACGTATTTCATATCAGGAAGCGATGGAACTTTGTCACTTCGGAGCGAAAGTTATTTATCCGCCAACCATTCAGCCTGTGATGAGCAAGGGAATTGCGCTGTGGGTGAAAAATACATTTGCTCCCGATGATGAGGGAACGCTTATTGAGAATAAAGTTTCTAAGAATGGAAACATAGTGCAGGGAATATCCAGTATAGGGAAAATTTCTATGCTGTTGCTTGAAGGAAGCGGTATGATTGGTATCCCGGGATTTTCAAAACGTTTATTCGCTGCGCTTTCTGCTGAAAAAATAAATGTAATTCTTACCACTCAAAGTTCATCGGAGCATTCAATATGTGTGGCTATTGATGAAGCTAATGCAGCAAAAGCAAAGTCGGCAGTTGATGAAGAATTCTCTTATGAGATTGCAACTAAGAGGCTGGAACCACTCACTGTAGAAAACGGATTGACTATTGTTGCCCTTGTAGGTGACAATATGAAAAACCACCCCGGCATTAGCGGAAGAATGTTCAGTGCACTTGGAAGGAATGGTGTGAACATACGCGCCATTGCACAAGGTTCATCGGAGAAAAATATTTCTGTGGTTATTCTTTCTACAGATGTAAAGAAGTCTATCAACGTTTTGCATGAAGAATTTTTCGAAACTGTTTTTAAACAGGTGAACCTGTTTATAGTGGGAGCAGGAAATGTAGGCAAACGCTTGATCGCACAAATCAAGCAGCAACAAGAATATCTTCAAAAACATTTACGCTTAAATCTTCGCGTAGTAGCAATTGCAAACAGTAAACGAGTTGCGCTCAACGAAGAAGGAGTAGATTTAAACAATTGGGAGGAAGAATTAAAGAATGCACCTTCAATGAAACTGAATGAATTGGTAAAGCTTATTCAGGAAAAGAATTTGCGCAATTCAGTCTTTGTGGATATTACTGCAAGCGAAGAAGTTTCTAAGAGTTATGATTCCCTTTTGCAGAAAAGCATTTCGGTGGTGGCATGTAATAAAATTGCATGTTCTTCTGTTTACAAAAACTACGAGCATCTAAAAAATTTGGCAAGAGAATACAACGCCACTTTCCAATTTGAGACTAATGTGGGCGCAGGCTTGCCAGTTATAGGAACGCTGAATGACTTAATGCGTAGCGGTGATGAAGTAGTAAAAATACAAGCAGTACTTTCGGGTACGCTCAACTTTGTTTTTAATAATTATGACGGAACAAAATCTTTTTCTTCTGTGGTAAAACAAGCGCAGGAGGAGGGCTACACCGAACCGGATCCGCGTCTCGATTTAGGTGGAACCGATGTAATGCGTAAGATTCTTATTCTTGCCCGCGAAGCCGGATACAAGATGGAGATGGAAGAAATTAAGAACAATATGTTTCTTCCGGAATCATGCATGAAAGGCGATGTAGCTGCTTTTTATAAAGAGATGGAAAAGTTGGAAGCACATTTCAAAAAACTGTATGAAGAAGCAAAAGCGAAAGACCGCAAACTGAAATTTGTAGCCCAATTAGAAAACGGAAAAGCTTCGGTAGGATTACAGCATATTGGCAAAGAACACGACCTCTATCATCTGTATGGAAAAGATAATGTGGTGCTGTTTTATACAAAGCGTTATTCGCAGCAACCACTTGTAGTAAAAGGAGCAGGTGCAGGAGCAGAGGTAACTGCATCGGGAGTGTTTGCTGATATTATTCGTGCAGCAAGAGTGTAGTGGCAGTATTTTAAAATTTGGAAGTATAGAATTTTGGATAAATGGAATGATGGAATACAATCGGCAATTTCAAGCATTCCAATATTCCAGTTATCCATTTCCCTATTGTAAAGAAAAATACTAAATAAATATCCTGTTCAAAGAATGAAGATGACTGAAGTAACTGTCCGTTCTCCCGCAACTATTGCAAACATTGTTTGCGGCTTCGATATTCTCGGATTGGCATTGAACGATCCGCTCGATACGTTTGTGATTCGCAAAACAGCAAAGCGTGGTGTTACTATCATCAACAAAGACAATTACAATCTGCCTACTGACCCTGAAAAAAATGTTTCAGGTGCTGCTATGCTTGCTCTACTGGAAGAAGTTGAGGAGGAAATTGGTTTTGAGATTGAAAGCACTAAGTCCATTATGCCAGGAAGCGGCATTGGTTCAAGCGCGGCAAGTGCTGCTGGAGTAGTAGTTGGAGCAAACTATCTTTTGAATAATCGTTTTTCGAATGAAGACCTTATTCGTTTTGCTATGTGTGGTGAACTGGTAGCATCGGGTGCTAAACATGCTGATAATATTGCTCCATGTATTTATGGAGGAGTTACACTTATTCGTAGTCATGAACCGTTGGATATAATTCCTCTCAACTCTCCACCTTTGTTTGTTACCGTTATTCATCCGCAAATAGAAGTAAAGACTTCGGATGCTCGGCAGATACTGAAAAAACAAATTCTGTTGAAAGACGCTATTACGCAGTGGGCAAACATTGCAGGTTTAGTTACCGGATTTATGAAAGGCGATTATGATTTAATTAGTCGATCACTGCATGATGTAATTATTGAACCTGTGCGTAGCATTCTTATTCCCGGGTTTGATGAAATTAAGAAACGAAGTATAGAAGCCGGTGCCTTAGGCGGTGGTATTTCCGGCTCGGGTCCTTCGGTATTTATGTTGAGTAAGGAAGAGAAAACAGCAAGGAAAGTTGAATCAGTAATGCGCAGTATTTATGAGAAAATGGGAATTGATTTTCATATTCATGTTACCACCGTGAATCACAAGGGAGTAGAAATTGTTACATAATAATGGATGAATGGATAATTGGATGGTTGTATAAAACATTTATCCAAATATCCATTTATCCAATTTAAATATTTTAAGAAGAAAGCCTACTCATGCTTTATTACAGCACCAACAAGAAATCACCCAAAGTATCTTTCCGTGAGGCAACTATACAGGGGCAAGCACCTGATAAGGGATTATACTTTCCTGAAATTATACCGAAGATTTCTAAGAATCTTCTCGACAACCTAAAGAACAAACCAGAAGCTGAAATTGCCTTTGAGGTGATTCATCCTTATGTAGGTGGTGTTATTCCCGATAAGGAACTGTTAGAAATTTGTGAGCACACAGTAAGTTTCGATTTTCCTCTGGTTCCTGTTACTGATACTATTTCCTCGCTTGAATTATTTCATGGACCCACGCTTGCATTCAAAGATGTGGGAGCGCGGTTTATGAGTCGTTGTCTTGGTTACTTTTCTAAAGACAATAACAAAGAGATAACCGTGCTTGTGGCTACATCAGGTG
>JBKJJB010000443.1:0-27200 GCA_046598235.1 Chitinophagales bacterium | reverse complement strand
TCCTTCAGTAAATCAGCGTATTTCTCAATATACTTTCCCAAACTTAAATCCGCCTCCTTTCGTGAAGGAATCAAAACAAATTGAAGGGGAGTTTTGCTCTCCTCTGCAATTCTCTTTATGCCGCGCAAATACTTCTTAGTGATATGCGAATCATTTATTGTCCTTTCGTAGCGCAACTTCTCATTCATTCTAAACTGAAAAGAATACAAGCGAGATAACAAAGCACTCTTCGAAATAACGCGCTCCAATAAATTTTTAGGATGGCGCAAAAAATATTTTTCGTTCACGCAATAATTATAAGCAGCTTGTGCTGTATGGAAATGCTTGCCATCAATGTCGGCAAGAATGGCACCGGCATTGGTCAGGAAATAGATTGGTTCATTAGCAGAAATTTTTCGGTCAAATAACATTAAGTCGTTATCCATGAAAAATACAACAAAAACAAAATCAGGTTTTATGATTGGAATATACTTTTGTGCTAATTCAAAGTATTGTGGTGGGTCTGCAACGGGAATTCCAAGGTTAATGACTTCATAGTCTGTTTCGCGTTGAATGATATCGGCAAAGCAACTGTCTAATGGTTTTGCACTTAGTCCCCAGGTGAAACTGTCACCTATAAAAAGCAATTTTTTCTTTGTGGTATCAACGGCAGAAAATTCCTTGGTTCTGAAGCCGTGATGATTTACAGCGGTATAGCCGGGCAAAGTAGAATCTGTGCCTGCTACTAAAATTCCGTCTTGGTTTGTAACAAAATTAGAAATAGTATAAAGCGAATCAACCGGCTGAAAGTTGAGCCAGTTGGGTGTCAAATTTCCGGGTTGATAGCCAAAGCATCGCAAACAAAATTCTATAGTGAGAAGAGCAATCGCCAAAAAGAAAAATTGAAACAGGAATATTTTTTTCCGTTCTGTCATAATCAAACCTTTATTTCAGTTTGATTTTGTCGTGCACAATGAATGCACCGGGATACAAAGTGATTATCTGTTGTAAGAAATGTGTTGCTTCTAACCTTGATTTAAAATCTCCCAGCCGAAGTTTGTAATAGGGTTGCTCATATTCTACATACGGAGCAAGGTTTTCAAACTCTTTATACATCGTACCCTTACTTTTATATACTTCATCTCTTACATCTGTATACATAACCTGAATGCGATACCCTTCTGTAAATTCTTTTTTGTGATTATAATCTTTGTATTTATCGAGAAGTGCTGCAATTTTCGCATCCTGCTTTACTGAGTAATTTTTGTGGGATGCTGTTGCTGTGCTGCACTGAGAAAAAGCGACCATAGACCATAGACTATAGACAATTGCAATACAAAGCGAAATGCTTTTGTAATTCGTTCCCGCTGAAAAAGGCGGGATGAAACAAATTCGTGATTCGTAATTCGTAATTGCTTTCATGATACTAAACTTACTCCTGCTGAAGTTCCGATTCTATCTGCTCCCGCTTCAATCAATTGCAGTGCCAATTCTTTATCGCGTATTCCCCCGCTCGCTTTTATTTTAATGGATTTAGGAAGATTGGCTCTTAATAATTTTACTGCTTCTACTGTAGCGCCCGGTTGAATAAATCCTGTAGAAGTCTTTACAAAATCAACACTCATTTCTTTACACAATTCACAAGCTTTAATGATTTCGCTTTCTAAAAGCAAACCTGTTTCAAGGATTACTTTCAGCTTTCCACCACGTAATTGAACAATAGTTGCGGCACTGGTTAATTCATTCTTCAAATAATTCCAATCACCCGCTTTCAGCGCAATGATATTTATTACCATATCAATTTCATCTGCTCCTTCGTCAATTCCTCTGCGGGCTTCTTCAACCTTTGCAGGTGTGTGCGCATAACCGAGCGGAAACCCTACAACAGTTGCTACTTTTACATTTGAGTCTATTAACCACAATTTGCATTTGCGAACAAAATAAGGAGGAATGCAAACGGCTGCGAATCCATACTCTTTCGCTTCGGCACAAAGCTTTTTTACTTCTCTTTCAGAAGTATCTGCTTTTAAAAGCGTGTGATCAATCCTTGAAGCAAGATTCATTAATTGAAAATAAAAAAAAGGGACAATTATGTATTGTCCGTTTATAATTTGTTATGCTTCTTTTCCGTGACAGTTTTTAAACTTCTTTCCGCTTCCGCAAGGGCAGGGGTCGTTGCGACCAGTCTTATCACCAACGCGAATGGGTTCAAGTTTCTTTTCTTCTTGCTGTGGTTGTTGCTGTCCGTTATCAGGATTTGCTCCTGTCATCATTTCCCCTCTGCCTACCTGAATTTTTTTCGCAAATTCTTTTTGCTTTTCCTGTTCTGCATTTCGAACGGAGTTATCAGATTGCGGCACTTGTCCCTTGAAAAGGAACGAAGCAATGTCACGATTTACTTCGCCAATCATTTCAGAAAAAAGATTGAATGCTTCTTTTTTGTAAATCACAATCGGGTCTTTCTGTTCGTATGAAGCCAATTGCACTTCCTGTTTTAAATCATCAACTGCACGTAAATGGTGTTTCCACGCTTCATCAATCAATGAAAGGGTAACGGCTTTTTCAAAATACGAAATCAGGTTTTTGCCTTCCGTAGTTAAAGCTTCCTGTAAGTCAATGAGAATATTCAATCCTTTCTTTCCATCCGTATAAGGCACGGCAACGCGATGAACTACATCGCCTCTGGTTTGATGAATATTTTTAAGCACCGGCATAATGGTACGAACGGTATTTTCAATTTTACGTTTGTAGAGTTCCTTAATTTCAGAAAATAATTTTTCTGTAACTGTTTCAATATTCGCGCTTCCTAATTCTTCCTGAGTAATGGAGGTATCCAAGGAGAAATAACGAATTACATCTAATTTGAAATTATCGTAACCACCACCATTATGCGCAGTAGAAACTAACTCTTCGCACAAATCATAGAAACTGTTATTGATGTCAAGCGAAAGTTGCTCTCCAAACAAAGCGTGCTTGCGTTTCGAGTAAATTACTTCGCGTTGGCGGTTCATTACATCATCGTATTCCAACAAACGTTTACGAATACCGAAGTTGTTCTCTTCCACTTTCTTTTGCGCACGCTCAATAGATTTTGAAATCATGGAGTGCTGAATCACTTCGCCTTCTTCGTAACCCATTCTGTCCATCACCTTCACAATTCTATCGCTGCCGAACAAACGCATCAACTCATCTTCCATCGAAACAAAAAACTGAGAACTGCCCGGATCACCCTGACGACCTGCACGACCGCGCAACTGTCTATCCACTCTTCGCGAATCGTGACGCTCTGAACCGATGATGGCAAGACCACCGGCTTTCTTCACATCATCTTTAATCTTTATATCTGTTCCACGACCTGCCATGTTAGTGGCAATGGTTACTGTGCCTGCATTTCCTGCTTCGGCAACAATTTCTGCTTCGCGTTGATGTTGCTTTGCGTTTAACACGTTGTGTTTAATCTTACGCATGGTTAGCATACGCGCCAATAATTCGGAAATTTCTACTGAGGTTGTTCCTACAAGAACAGGTCGTCCTTCACTTGTCAATTTCACAATCTCTTCAATAATTGCATTGAATTTTTCTTTACGCGTTTTGTAAATCAAATCTTCACGGTCATCGCGCACTACCGGGCGGTTGGTTGGAATAGATGAAACTTCCAATTTATAAATATCCCACAACTCCTGCGCTTCTGTTTCTGCTGTTCCGGTCATTCCACATAGTTTATGAAACATGCGGAAATAGTTTTGCAAAGTGATAGTTGCTAACGTTTGCGAAGCTGACTCTACCTTCACGTTTTCCTTTGCTTCAATTGCCTGGTGCAATCCATCGCTGTATCTTCTTCCATCGAGAATACGCCCGGTGTTCTCATCTACAATTTTTACTTTGCCATCCATTACTACATAGTCCACATCTTTTTCGAAGAGCGTGTATGCTTTCAATAGCTGACTAACAGAGTGAATACGCTCACTCTTTTCGCTATAGTCGCGCATGAGTGCATCCTTGCGAAGAATTTTTTCTTCAGTAGAAAGATTTTGTGTTTCAATTTCCGCAATCACACTTCCCATATCGGGAATCACAAAGAAATTATGGTCTTGGCCAGAACCTGTAATGAGTTCAATTCCTTTGTCGGTTAACTCAACACTGTTATTTTTTTCATCAATGTGGAAGTAAAGCTCCTTATCCACCAACGGCATATTTTTTTGTTGCTCACCGAGGTAGAAATTTTCGGAAGCTTGCATAATCTGTCTCATGCCCGGCTCACTCAAAAATTTAATAAGTGCGCTGTTATTCGGCAAACCTCTATGAGCACGGAACAATGCTAAGCCGCCTTCGCCTTCTTTCTCTCCGGTTTTCCCTTCTTTAATTAAACGTTTTGCATCGGTTAAAAACTGATTGGTAATACGCTTTTGTGTGTCAAACAATTTTTGAATGCGCGGTTTTAATTCCTGAAACTGCGCCTCATCATCCGAATCAACCTGACCGGAAATGATGAGCGGAGTTCTTGCATCGTCAATCAAAACTGAATCCACCTCATCCACCATTCCAAAATGATGTTTGCGCTGTACCATTTCGTTTGGATTATTCACCATGTTATCGCGCAAATAATCGAAACCGAATTCGTTGTTAGTTCCGTATGTAATGTCGGCTAAATAAGCGTTGCGCCTTGCCTCGCTATGTGGTTGATATTTATCAATACAATCAACCCGCAAGCCAAGAAATTGAAAAATCGGACCATTCCACTCGCTATCTCTTCGTGCCAGGTAATCGTTCACGGTTACAATGTGAACGCCTTCACCCGCCAATGCATTTGTGTAAGCCGGTAAAGTCGCTACCAAAGTTTTTCCTTCACCGGTTCCCATTTCCGCAATCTTCCCTTGATGCAAAACAATTCCTCCAATCAGCTGCACATCGTAATGAATCATTTCCCATTTCACCTCGCTGCCCGCAGCCAGCCAAGTATTGGCGTAGCGAACTTTGTCGCCATCAATCCGCATGTTCTGAAACTTCACTGCCAACTCTCTATCTAAGTCTGTTGCTGTTGCTTCAATCGTTTGATTGTTGGTAAAACGAAATGCAGTTTCTTTTACCACAGCAAATGCTTCCGGCAAAAGCTCTTTCAGCACTTCCTCAATTTGCTTGTCACGGTCTTTGCGGAGTTCTTCAATCCGTTTGTAGTGTCCATCCTTTGCCTGTAAATCTTCTTCTGCTTCTGCCTGTTCTTTCAGTTCAGCAATTTCTTTATCAATTGCCGAAAGATGTTCGGCTATACGCGCACGAAATTCAACGGTTTTATTCCGCAACTCATCATTGCTTAAATTTTTCAGTTTCTCGTATTCTGCATTTATCTGTTCTACTACAGGTTGCATTTCTTTGTAATCGCGGTCGCTCTTACTGCCGAAAATTGATTTTACTATGTTATCGAAAAAGCCCATTCTGATTGGTTATTTATAAATGATTATGGATGATTTTTAAAGGGACGCTAAACTAAAAGTTTTATTGTCTTTGAGATGTTGCCTTGCCTCTCAAGAATCAAGCAAGCAGTTTTTTAAAGAATTATTGGCTGAATATGGAAGAGAATGGCTGACATTAGGTGATTATTATGCAACTTTCAGGGACAAATATTCTGATTGTTGAATTATCAAATTGAATTTACATTCGCCCCGCATTAAAAGCAACATTATGGCAGAATTCAGAAAAGAAAAAGATACGATGGGAATTGTAGATGTTCCCGCAAATGTTTATTGGGGAGCGCAAACGCAACGCTCAATTGATAACTTCAAAATTGCAGAAGACATTAATAAAATGCCGAAGGAAATTATCCGTGCCTTTGCTTATCTAAAGAAGGCAGCAGCGCTTACTAATCTTGATGCTGGCGTTTTACCAAAAGAAACTAGCGATATTATAGGTAAAGTGTGTGATGAAATTCTTGCAGGAAAATTGGATGACCAGTTTCCACTTGTAGTTTGGCAAACCGGCTCAGGAACGCAAAGTAATATGAATGTGAATGAAGTGGTTGCCTATCGCGCTCATGTTTTGTTTGGGGGAAGTTTGCTGGATGAGAAAAAGAAAGTGCATCCAAATGATGATGTAAACAAATCGCAATCATCAAACGATACTTTTCCGACTGCCATGCACATTGCTGCTTATAAAATTTTGATAGAAGTAACATTGCCTGGGATAAAAAAGCTGCGCGATACGTTGGCTGCCAAGTCAAAGGAGTTTATGCAGATTGTAAAGATAGGCAGAACACATTTGATGGATGCTACTCCGCTCACGCTAGGTCAGGAAATTTCAGGATATGTTTCGCAATTGAATCATGGTATTCGTGCCATTGAACATACGCTGCCGCATTTATCTGAGCTTGCGTTGGGAGGAACAGCGGTAGGTACAGGAATTAATACGCCACCCAACTATGATGTAAATGTGGCAAAGCATATTGCCAATCTTGCAAATCTTCCTTTTATAACGGCTGAAAATAAATTTGAAGCGTTGGCTGCTCATGATGCGATTGTTGAAGCCCATGGTGCGCTTAAAACTGTTGCTTGCTCGATGATGAAAATTGCCAACGACATTCGTTTACTTTCTTCCGGTCCTCGCTGTGGTATAGGTGAAATTTTTATTCCTGACAACGAACCCGGCTCTTCAATTATGCCCGGCAAGGTAAATCCTACGCAATGCGAAGCCATGACGATGGTGGCGGCACAAGTTCTCGGCAATGATGTAGCCATAAATATTGGCGGTGCGAACGGACATTTTGAGTTGAATGTTTTTAAGCCAATGATGATTTACAATTTTCTTCACAGTGCCAGATTGATTGGTGATGTATGTGTGTCGTTTAATGATAAATGCGCAACTGGAATTAAACCAATTGAAGAAAACATTAAGAACAACCTAAACAATTCTCTCATGCTGGTAACTGCTTTGAATACTAAAATCGGTTATTATAAGGCAGCAGAGATTGCGCAAACTGCTCACAAGACAGGAAAGACTTTAAAGGAAACTGCCATTGCCTTGGGTTATCTTACAGCAGAACAATTTGATGAATGGGTTGATCCTAAAACGATGGTAGGTAAGATTGAATAGCGTTCTGACTGAGCCAATGGATTCTTTTATCAGAAAAGAAGTAACATCATTTTAGATCTGCAATGGAATGATGGATTGTTGGAATGGTGTAATACAATGCACCTTTGTATTCTCAACTATCCATTATTCCAATATTCCATCTTTCCTTGATTAATTAAACATAAAAAGTCCTGCGAAATAGAAAAAAGGTTATTGAATAATTCTTTCGCTTTGTTTTGAATTTTCATTCTATATCTTCACGCGCTTAAAATAAAACCCATGAAAAAATTTTACTCGTTTTTAGTCTTTGCTTTCATCGCTGTTCCTACAGCTTTTGCAGGCGTAGGTTGTGTGGTTGATACTTCTGCCACCACTTTTCTTTCGCCCCATCCCGATAGTATTGCCTGTGTAGAAAGAACAGTGCCTTACACTACTTGTATCCAATTGGCGGTTCCAGATTCTATTGACCTTATAAACTATGGCGCACCGTTTAGCTTTGTGCTATATGTTGACTCTGTTACTTTCAACGGCTTTAGTGGATTTCCGGTGGGAATTAACGGCACGGTAAATCCTCAAGCAGGTGTTTTCTTTCCGGGCGAGTTTATAACAGTATATACCAATGGCACTACTAGTGATATAGCAGGTCACTATTATCTCGTTCCTCAAGGTACTATAACAGCGCATGGTCCTGCTTATCCTCCCATTTTTGATGGAGATACTACCATTGACCTTGCTACTCTTCAGTTAATGGCACTGGGGCAGTTAGATATGTATTTAGATGTAATTGAGCAAGGCGCACTATGCCGCACTACTGCGCCTCCGGCAGTTTGTATTATTGATTCTACTAACACTCAATTCTTTTCACCAGCTCCCGATAGCATTCCTTGTATTGAAAGAGGAGTTGCTTATACTCAGGTAATTCAAATTCACGTTCCTAATACTTTTGATATAGGTCCGTTTGTTGGGTTGCCACCGGGTATTATTCTTTTAGCTGTTGATTCTTTACAAATAGATTCTCTTACAGGTTTCCCTACAGGTTTAACTTATGAACTTAATCCTTTAAACGGATTCTTCTTAGGTGGAGATAACGGTTGTGCATTGGCTTCGGGAACTACCAATGACCCCACAGGCAATTATCCATTAAGCATTAGTGGAACTATTACCGTAAGCGGTATTCCGGGTGGGTTTGGTTTTCCTCCTGATACTACTTTCGATTTGGCACAGGCGCAAAGTTTTGGCAGCATGTTCAATTTATCGGTAGATGTAATTAACCCGGGCGAAGAGTGCCGTCCTGTTTCTGCAGTTAAAGATTTTAGTGCAGAGCTTAATTCGTTGGTAAGAGTTTACCCTAACCCAAACAACGGAGTATTTACTTTTAGTATTAATGCAGGCAGAAGAATAAACGGTGAAATAAATGTGATGGATGTAAGCGGAAGAAAAGTTTTTGCTCAGCCTATAGATGTAAACGGAATGTATTCCACTGCTATTGACCTTAGCCGTTTTGCCAAAGGGCTTTACACTTTGCAGTTGAAGACTGCCGAAGGTTTTGCTTCGAAGAATATTTCTATTGAATAAACCCTAAAGTAAGAGGCTACGTCACCCTGAACGCCTGTCCCGAACTTGTTTCGGGATGTTTCAGGGTCTCAAAAGCAGATGCCGAAACAAGTTCGGCATGACCAACCTCTTTGGATACAAATTTTGTTTTACGTGTTTTCTGTCTATTTTTACAAATAAATTATTTAACTAAACCAAATTAAATACAAAAATGAAAAAGTTTTACTCTCTTATGGCAGCACTTGTGTTAGCCGTAGGTTCTATGAACGCACAATGCACTATTGATCAACAAGACACCGCTTTCTTTAATCCTGATCCTAATAATGTTCCATGTGCAGAAATAGGAGTTGTTTATGACGAAACACTTCTTTTTTATATTCCTGCTACGCAGAATATTACCGTTTTAGGTCAAAATGTAGTTGCAAATATCGACTCGGTAGTGCTTAATACAGTTACAGGGTTGCCTACAGGATTAACTTGGTCTGCAAACCCAGCGGGTCCTACTTACTTACCCGATACACATGGTTGCGGCAGAACTCAGGGAACTACTACTGCAGCAGCAGGTAATTATCCTATTTCCTTTGACGGAAGAATTTATTTCAATGGAAGTTTGTTCGGTTTTACGGTAGATACATCTATAACAATTGACCAATATCTTCAAACCAATTACGGCAAATCATACTCAATTGATGTAATTGCTCAGGGAGCAGTATGCCGCCCCACAGGCATCAATGATTTCAATTCAGATTTAAATGCGGCTATGTCGGTTTACCCTAACCCAAGCACAGGAACTTTTGAAGTGAAGTTGAACGCAGGCAGAAGAGTAAATGGCGAATTGTTGGTGGTAGATGTTACCGGCAAGAAAGTATTTGCTCAATCTTTGGATGTAGTAGGACTATACAGCACTAAAGTTGATTTAACTGCAATGCCTAAAGGTATTTACACTTTGCAGTTGAGAACTGCCGAAGGTTTTGCTTCTAAAAATATTTCAATAGACTAAGAACTAAGGTTTTTAAATGATAAAAAAGGCGGACTTAGTTCCGCCTTTTTTATTTACCTAAACTCGTAGCCAATATCCCTTCGGTAATACTTTCCTTCAAAATTTATTTTCTCAATGGCTGCATTTGATTTAGCAACTGCTTCGTGAATATCTTTTCCGTAAGAAGACACAGCGAGCACGCGCCCGCCATTAGTAAGTATTTTGTCTCCCTCCTGTTTTGTGCCTGCATGAAAAATAAAAGTCTCCGCAAGGTCACTCAAAGTCCCCATTAGGGGATTTAGGGGTTCCAGCCCCGTTATCTCTTTTCCTTTTTCATAATCTTCGGGATAACCACCCGATGCAACAATAACAGTAGCGCAGGCGCGCTCATCAATATCAATGCTGTTGTTGGTGTTATCACCAACAACTCCTAAAGTGCCATTGCCCACAGCAATCATTAACTCCACTAAATCATTTTTAATGCGGGGCAATACAATCTCTGTTTCAGGGTCGCCCATACGGCAGTTGTATTCAATTACCAGCGGTTCACCGTTTACATTCATAAAACCGATGTAGATGAATCCTTTGTAAACGATGTTGTCTTTTTTCAATCCTTCAATGGTGGGGACGATTACACGATCTTCTACTTTCTTCATCAGTACCTCATCTACAAAAGGAACAGGAGAAAGACAGCCCATGCCACCAGTATTTAAACCTGTATCGCCTTCGCCAATGCGTTTATAGTCTTTTGCAGGAGGAAGAATTTTGTAATTAGTTCCATCGGTAAGTACAAAAACAGAGAACTCAATTCCTTTCAGAAATTCTTCAATCACCACTTTCGCGCTTGCCTTGCCAAATTTATTTTGCTCAATCATTTCGCGCAATTGCTGTTTCGCTTCGCCATGTTCATTGATAATTAATACTCCTTTGCCCGCAGCTAATCCATCGGCTTTTAAAACAATGGGTGGCGTTTGCTCATCAATAAAATCGAAACCGTCTTCTAGATTATCAATAGTAAACTCTCCATAAGCAGCAGTAGGAATGCTATGACGAACCATAAACTGCTTGGCAAATGCTTTGCTTCCTTCCAGTTGCGCTCCAGTTTTCGATGGTCCAATAACAGGAATGTTTTTTAGTCCTTCTTTCGATTGAAAAAAATCGTAGATGCCATTTACCAATGGGTCTTCGGGACCCACTACAACCAGGTCAACTTTATTTTCCAGAACAAATTTTTCAATGGCATCAAAATCGTTTACACCGATAGAAATATTTTCGCCATGTTGTTTGGTGCCGGCATTGCCCGGAGCAATAAAAAGTTTTTCGCAAAGCGGGCTTTGAGAAAGTTTCCATGCAAAAGCATGTTCGCGTCCGCCAGAACCTAAAAGGAGAATAGTCATGAATTATAATTTATCGGATAATGGTAATAATAAACAGGATGGAACAACCAAGGAGAATTTATTTCCCTTGAAAATTTGCTTTTCGTTTCCCTAAAAAAGCATCGGTGCCTTCTACAAAGTCTTGCGTGGCAACACACTTACCGAATAAATCAATTTCTGTATCAAAACCATCAATGCCCGATTTAAAATGCGCGTAAACACTTTGCACCACCTGTGCCACTGCATAAGGCGCCATAGCTGTAATTTTTAAAATCATGGTTTTGCAGGTGTCAAGTAACTCTACGGTTTGCACCACATCGTTCACTAAGCCAAGTTTTTCTGCGCAGGTGGCATCAATAGTATCAGCAGTCATAAGTAGTTCAAGCGCTTTTCCTTTTCCTATTAACTGAGTTAAACGTTGTGTTCCTCCATAGCCTGGTATAATTCCCAACTTCACTTCCGGCTGACCAAACTTTGCATTCTCACTGGCAATACGAATGTGACAAGCCATTGCTAATTCGCATCCACCACCCAATGCAAAACCATTTACTGCTGCAATAATTGGTTTGCCGCTCATTTCAATTTTATCAAATACATCATGCCCTCTCTTTGCCAATGCTTTTCCCTGCTCTTCGCTCATTCCTTTAAACTCAGAAATATCTGCACCCGCCACAAATGCTTTAGGTCCTTTGCCGGTAATGATGGCTCCCTTTATTTCGGGGTTGTTGTAAATTTCATCTATTACTTCGCTTAGTTCACCTATTACAGTTTTGTTGAGCGAATTCAGTTTGTCTTCGCGGTTGATAGTGATAAGTAATATTCCTTCGGAGAGTTCGGTGAGGAGGGTAGAGAATTCTTTCATAGATTTTTTTTTGCGGATGCAAATGTAAGGAGAGGTTCGAGATAGCAAAATGAAGATTAACACTAAGAGTTTAATTTAAAAACTCCGATGTTCTTTCACCCATCCTTTAATATAATCTGCAATTTGTGCAGTAGGGGTGCCGGGAGGAAAAAGTTCACCACAGCCGCTGGCGCGGAGGGTTTGCATATCATCATCGGGAATAATTCCACCACCCGTAAGCAGCACATCATTCATTTCTTTCTGCTTCATAAGCGCAAGCACCTTTGGGAAAACTGTATTGTGGGCGCCACTCAAAATAGAGATACCAATAGCATCCACATCTTCCTGTAAAGCGGAGTTCACCACCATCTCGGGTGTCTGACGCAGACCAGTGTAAATTACCTCCATACCTGCATCGCGCAGTGCAGAGGCAATTACTTTTGCTCCACGGTCGTGACCATCCAATCCTACTTTTGCTACTAAGATTCTAATAGGTCGTTTCATAATTACCAGCCGTAAAAATAAAAATGCGGAATGAACTTGTGTTTCATTCCGCATTCTGAATTATAAATTCCAAATTTTAGTAATCATCATCAAATCCTCCGGCACTTTTCCCTCCACCCAAATCATCGTCATCATCTTCCCCGAAATCGTCAAACTCCTCAAAGTCTTCATCGTCATATTCATCTTGCTTAGATGCCTTTCTTCCTTTACCCGATGATTTCTTTTCGATGATGTCTTCGAATTCTTCCATGTCCTTCAAAGACTTTAAATCATCTTCTGATGGCTCTTCTTCTTTTTCGTCATCCTCATCTACAACTGTTTCTTCCTCATCTTCAAGATCCTCGTCATCGTCTTCCTCCTCATCATCTACTGGTTTTTTCTTTTTCAATTTCTTGTCATCTTCATCCACCGTCTTTTTCTTAGCGGGCTTTTTAGCCTTTTCAGTTTTAGCAGCGGCTTTCTTTTTGGTTGCCATAGGGTTAAGTTTTAAGGGTTAAGCGTTTTGCAGGGTAAATTTAATAGTGGCAAATGTGGTAAGAAAAATTTTCTCAAAAAAATATTTTTCAGTAACCGAATTTAAAATCTAATTTACAAGGAATCAAAATTATCGAAAGATTTTTTTAGGCGCGTAATTGACATTTCTTTTCCCAATAAATTCATCATGTCAAACACGGGTGGTCCTTGCATGGTTCCTGCCAATGCCAAACGAAGCACCGGCATAACTTCGCCAATCTTAATAGAGTTGGTAGTTGCAAAATCTTTCACCGCTTTTTCAATTTCTACAGCTTTAAAATCAACAACTGAATTTATCACATCGACCACCGAATTAAAACGTGCGCGATTCTCTTTACTATATTTCTTCTTAATTGTTTCAGTATCGTAAACTTTTATGTCTTCGAAAAAGTAATAGCCCATTTCGAGTAAGTCATTTATAAAAGTAGCGCGCTCCTTCATCAAACGACAAAATTCTTTAGCATAATCAAAATTAAATTCGTAGCATTTAGAAATGATTTGGTCTTTGATAATATTCGCCAATTCTTCATCGCTTTTCGCTTTCAAGTATTGATGATTGAACCACTTTGCTTTTTCATAATCATAACGCGCTCCCGCTTTATGCACTTTATCTAAACTGAAAAGCTGAATCATTTCATCTAAGGTTAACACTTCGCGGTTATCACCGGGATTCCACCCAAGTAACACTAAAAAATTCATAAACGCTTCAGGGAAAAATCCTTTTTCGCGATAACCTTCATTTGTTTCTCCTGTTTCCGGATTTTTCCAATTGATTGCATAAAACGGAAAACCCAAACGGTCACCATCGCGTTTACTCAACTTTCCGTTTCCATCGGGCTTCAACAATAATGGCAAGTGTGCAAATTTCGGCATCACGTCTTCTATTCCTAATGCGCGATATAGCAACACGTGTAATGGAGCAGAACTCAACCATTCTTCACCACGGATAACGTGGGTAATCTGCATCATGTAATCATCGCTCACATTTGCTAAGTGGTAAGTTGGCATTCCATCGCTCTTCAACAAAACGGCATCACTTAGCTGTGATGTATTGAACGAAACCCATTCTCGTATTTCATCATAAAATTTTACCTCTTCATTACGCGGCATTTTAAATCGAATAACATACTGAGCACCGCTTGTCAATCGCTTTTCTACTTCATCTTGCGGAAGCGAAAGGGAGTTTTTCATATACTGCCGCGTAATAGAATTGTAAGAAGGGCTTGAATTTCCCTGTGCCTGTAAATCGGTTCTCATTTTTTCAATTTCTTCTTCTGTGTCAAACGCGTAATAAGCATTGCCACTTGCTAATAATTTATCGGCATACTCGCGATACAAATGTTTGCGCTCGCTTTGACGGTAAGGTGCGTGAGGTCCGTCACCAAAGCCAATGCCTTCGGTTGGTTCAATGCCACACCACTTCAAGGCGCTGATGATAAATTCTTCGGCACCGGGTACAAAACGATTTTGGTCGGTATCTTCTATACGCAAAATAAAATCGCCACCCAACTGCTTTGCCAACAAATAATTATACAAGGCAGTACGTATTCCTCCCGGATGTAAAGGACCGGTGGGCGATGGCGCAAATCGAACTCTAACTCTTCTGCTCATAAATTTTTTCTGTATGGTGGCGAAAATAGTTTTTGTAGGTTAATGTAGAATTCTAAAAAAAATATTTTCACAAAAGGATTTAAGTTTGAAAAATTATGAGTCTGATTGATACACACTGCCATCTTTATTTGAAAGAATTTGAAAATGAACTGAGCGAACTAATTGCTCGCGCTCAGCAAAACGGAGTAGAAAAGATTTTTCTTCCCGCAATTGATTCCGAAACACATAAGCGTTTACTTGCGCTTTCGCAGTTGCCAATTACTAATCACCAATCACCAATCTCTATTCTTCCAATGATGGGTTTGCATCCTTGCAGTGTGAAAGAAAATTTTGACGAAGAACTAAAAATTGTAGAGCAGTATCTAAATTCAGGAACAAAGTTTTATGCAATAGGGGAAATAGGATTAGATTATCATTGGGATTTGAGCTTTAAAGAACAACAATTAATTGCGTTTGAAAAACAAATTGAAATGGCGATTGAAAGAAAACTTCCTATTGTAATTCATAGTCGCAAGTCAACACAGGATTGTATTGATGTGGTGAAAAAATTTGAGAGTTCCGTAAGGGGAATTTTCCATTGTTTCGGTGGAACAGTTGAAGAAGCCAAACAAATTATTGATTTAGGTTTTTATTTAGGAATAGGAGGAGTAGTTACTTACAAGAACTCCGGATTGAAAGAAGTTCTGCAGCAATTGAGTTTGGAGAATATAGTTCTTGAAACAGATGCACCTTATCTAACCCCTGTTCCGTATAGAGGAAAAAGAAATGAGCCCTCCTATTTGAAATTAGTAGGTGAATCTCTGGCAAATGTCTTTGGAACAAGCACTGCGGAAGTAGCCGAAATCACATCCGCTAATGCACGTAGTGTATTTCAATTGAAAGATTAAATTCGCAGCCCAACTTTTAGAGAGGTGTCCGAGTGGTTGAAGGAGCACGCCTGGAAAGTGTGTAAACGTGAAAGCGTTTCGAGGGTTCGAATCCCTTCCTCTCTGCTAAAGTTATTAATCGCACTTGTAAGTTGTTCAACTGCAAGGTCTCTTTCCGCTGATAAAAATTTTATTTTCGCCTATCAATTTTCGAAAATGAGTAAAGTAAAAATAGGTTTAGTGCAAATGAGTTGTGTGAAAGAAACACAGCCAAATTTGGATAAAGCAATAAAGGGAATTCGTGAAGCTGCAAAAGACGGAGCGCAGATTGTTTGTCTGCAAGAATTATTCACATCACTTTATTTTTGCGATGTGGAAGATTATGAAAACTTCAAACTGGCAGAAGCAGTTCCCGGTCCTTCTACAGATGCACTTTCAAAAATTGCTAAAGAATTAAATGTTGTAATCATTGCATCGTTGTTTGAAAAGAGAACCAGCGGAATTTATCATAACACTACTGCCGTTTTAGATGCCGATGGAACTTACTTAGGCAAGTATCGAAAAATGCACATACCCGATGACCCGGCATTTTTCGAGAAATTTTATTTCACTCCGGGAGATTTGGGCTACAAGATTTTTGAAACAAAGTTTGCAAAAATTGGTGTGCTTATTTGTTGGGATCAATGGTACCCAGAAGCTGCGCGCATTACCAGTTTAATGGGTGCAGAAATTCTTTTTTATCCCACGGCTATTGGTTGGGCAACTGCACAGGATGAAAAAACTAATGAGGAGCAATACAATGCATGGCAAATTATTCAACGCTCACATGCAGTGGCAAATGGAGTGCATGTGGTCAGCGTAAATCGCGTGGGCTTAGAACAAAACGGTTTGATGAAATTTTGGGGTGGAAGTTTTGTGAGTAATCCTTTTGGCTCGTTGCTTCATCTTTCATCGCATGATAAAGAAGAAACATCTGTAGTTGAAATTGATTTGGACAAAACTGATTTTTTCAGAACACACTGGCCCTTTTTACGCGACAGGAGAATTGATTCTTATCAGCCGATTACAAAGAGATTTATTGATGAAGAGTAGTCCGATGTCGGTAGTCCGATGTCCGATGCAAAAAGCAACAACATAGTTATGCTATCGGGAAAATTTAAATTTGAAAAATTACAGGTTTGGCAATTATCTCTGGATTATGCCGATAAAATCTATTCTATCTCCGAAACTTTCCCAGCCATCGAAAAATACAATCTTCAATCGCAAAGAAACAGAGCAGTTGACAGCATAGCTCTTAATATTGCAGAAGGATGCACAGGCAACAGCAATGCTGAATTCAGCAAATTCGTTGGGTATTCACTTCGTTCTTTAGCAGAAGTAGTTACTTGCCTTTTTAAAGCAGTGAGAAGAAAATATATTACAGACGCACTTTTTGATGAGCATTATGAGGAAGCATTTGTGCTGATGAATAAAATTGCTGCGTTGCGAAACTACTTGGCAAAATAAATAGTCGAATTTTTATGACATCGGACATCGGACACCAGACATCAGACATTAAGACTCCCCGTGAATTAGGTTTCCATTTTCCCGCAGAATTTGCTCCACAGCGCGCTATGTGGCTGTCGTGGCCTCATAAAGAAGCGAGTTGGCCTGGTAAAATTCATACTATTTACAAACCGTATTGCGATTTTATATGGTTGGTAGCACAAGGTCAGAAAGTATGTATCAATGTGAGAGATGAAGCAATGAAGCAGTTTGCTTTATCGCAACTTCGTCATTCAGAATTTCGCGAGACTGCAGCAGCCGTAAATATTGAATTCTATTTTCATTCAACTAACGATGCATGGTGTCGCGATCATGGTCCCGCTTTTCTAATTAATAAAGACAAAAAAGAGAAAGCAATTGTTGACTGGGGATATAATGCCTGGGGCGATAAATATCCTCCGTACGATTTAGATGATGTAATTCCAACGTTGATAGGAGAGAAGTTAAACTTACCTGTTTTTAATCCGGGAATAATAATGGAAGGAGGAAGTGTGGAGTTTAACGGCAACGGCACTTTACTTACAACAACTTCTTGTCTGCTGAATAAAAATCGTAATCCGAATCTTTCGCAAAAAGAAATCGGAAAATATTTGATTGATTATTACGGAGTAGATAATGTGTTGTGGCTGGGCGATGGAATTGTTGGTGATGATACTGACGGACATATAGATGACCTTACCCGCTTTGTGAATGAAGATACGGTGGTGACGGTGATAGAAGAGAGCGCCAGCGATGAAAATTATAAACCGCTTCAGCAGAATTTGAAAATGCTTTCTAAAATGCGATTAGAAAATGGAAAGCAGATAAATATTATTGAGTTGCCTATGCCGCATAAAATAGTTTATGAGGACCAACGATTACCTGCTTCGTATGCTAATTTTTATATCAGCAACAAGTACGTTATCACCCCAACTTTCCGCGATTCAAAAAACGATGAACGCGCTTTAGAAATTCTTCAATCATGTTTTGCTACCCGAAAAGTATTAGGTTTAGATTCCACCGATTTAATTTGGGGGTTGGGGAGTTTTCATTGTTTGAGTCAACAAGAGCCATCAATAGAATAGTTTACACAAAACTGATTGTGTGATATTTTGGGTTGAGAAGTATCGTAAACCATGTTAGATTTGTTACAAGCTAACTTACTAGTAAAAATTTACAGAATATGCAACCCGAGCCGCTCTATTTCTACTTAACAGGCAATTGGTACACCGGTAAAATGCCCAATTTTTTCGATGTATCGAACATGGAGAGTACAAAAATTTTGGAAAGCAACTACGAACGGATAAAAGCAGAGGTACTTGATTTTTACGAGAAAGATTCAGAAAGCTTACAACCCAATTTTACGCCTTATAAATACAAAGAAGAAGGTTGGAGAACAATCAATTTATATGCGGTTATGTTGAAGTATCCGGAAGTTATCAAGAAATTTCCGGTAATAGATGAAGTGGCGAGGAGCATACCTAATATGGTTACTGCACAAGTAGCAGTGCTTAATCCTCATACACGGGTGAAGGCGCATTTTGGCGACAGCAATGCTATCATCCGCAGCCACTTGGGTATTGTAGTGCCGGGAAAATATCCTGACTTAGGGTTCCGTAACGGCAGCAAAGAAAAATGTTGGGAAGAAGGTAAAGTATTGGCTATTTGTATTGCACACAGACATTACGTGTGGAATAATACCGACCATAAACGGATTATTTTGTTGTTGGATACAATCAACCCAGATTACGTAGATAAAAAGCTTTACATCTGTGGAGGAGTATTGGCGGCAGCTACGCTTAAAACAATAACAACCAAATTTCCTTTTACAAAAAAAACTCCTGCGTTTTTAGTTCGCTTATTGCACCAACCTATTACTTGGGCTTTTATGGCAATTCTCTATATGCAGAATAACATGAATTTTAATTTCGGCACATTTCGTAGAAAGCTCAAAGTAGATTTATAACAATCACAGAATTGTTATTTGATTATTTGTACTCGCTCTTCTCTTTGTAAGTTCGTATTTCTTCTGGCCCATAATACTCATCAAGCGATGATGGAGGAATAGCAAAATAGCCCAGTTTCTGCTTAGCATAATCAGAAACATTCGAAATATCAACGTTGCTATTTTTTAGCAATTTGGGTAAGTCATAACGCTGCTTTAAATAAGGGCGCACCATTCCCAAAGCGAGTGCATGGCGCCATATATTAGTTTTGTTTTTCCCTCCTGCATGCCAAATTCGAAGATTGAAATAGAAAACCGAACCGGCAGGAGCAATTAAGTTTTCAGCATTCGAATAGAAATATTTTTCATCGGGTTGTTCTTGTTGCGTGTGTGAGCCGGGTAAATAAAAAGTGCCACCATTCTCCTCTGTAAAATCATCCAGCAACAACAGTCCTCCTAAACACTCACAGTAATCAGCAAACACTTTTGGGCGGTCAACATGAATACGGCTAGATGAATTGGGATTTCCCGGAGACATGGAAGAAGTGATGTAAACATAAAGTATGCAGCCTTCGCCCATTACATCATTAAAAGGCTCAATGAAAGGTTTGTTTTCAATCAGATCGAGAAAACTTCCTCCGTACATCGGACATGCCTGCACCACACCGTAATCACGATACGAAGTATTGCCATGATATGCAGCTTCTTTATCAATCGCATTTTGTGCAGCAACCCTTAGCCGTGCCACCTCGCTTTTACTAACTACGTTTTCTACAACGCAAAAACCATCTTTATGAATTGCCTTTACAAATTCTTCTTTATTGTAATTACTTATATCTACTCGCATGTTTTCATATTTCTTTCTATCAAACTTATTTAAATAAACTTATTTTGGCAATAGAAATTTTTGCGCGTGGTAATAAACTCTTCGGCTGTACTATATTCAATCGTTGTTCCGGTTTACAATTCTGAAAAAGTTGTGGATGAATTAGTGAGAAGAATAAAATCGGTAATGGAAGAAACTAAATCGGTCTATGAAATAATGTTAGTGGATGACTGCAGCATCGATAACGTTTGGAAGAGAATAGTTGACATTGCTGCAAAAGACACTAATGTAAAGGGAGTCCGGCTCAGCAATAATTTTGGGCAATGGATGTCAACGTTAGCCGGCATCAGTCGAACGAAAGGTTCACGCATTATTACTATTGATGATGATTTGGAGTATGACCCTGCTGACATGAAAAAACTGATTGCCAAATTTGAATCGGATGATTATTATGTGGTGTTTGGTTTGGCACACGAAAAATATGTTTTGCAAGGGAAAAATGCCCTTATTTCAAGTACGAGAAATAAACTGCTCAATTTTTTTTGGCAAAAATTTCAAACAGATAGTTTTAAGATATTTAAACGCGAACTACTGTTTACGCAAGATGGAAATTTTTACCCGAGGGTTCATTTCGAGGCATTTATCAATTTTAATTTGCACGAACAGTTTGTAGGATATTGCGAAGTGGGCTATAGCCAACGCCTTCATGGCTCGTCTAATCACAGTTTATTAAAAAAAATTAAGCTGCTGCTTAAGTATAGTTTCGAATACTACAAGTATCCTTCTAAGGGCTTATCGTTTTTACTGGCTTTTGTAATGCTGCTTTCGATGGTTTTAGAATATGTTTTCTTTCGTGGAAAATTAAACGGGTTGCTTTTGGCAGTAATGAATTTTGTACAGGTATGCATTCTTTTATTGCTGTTGCAATATGCAGCACAAATTTATTTGTCGGCAAAAAAAATTCCTGAGTATTGGATTATTGAAACTACCCCTGAGATATGAGTACAATTTTACCGGTCATTATCTCTGAAACCGAAACAAAATTATTGGGTTTAAAGTTCGGCAGATACAATACGCAGAGTATTGATGTTGAGGAACTGAAGCATGGAATTGAAAAAGAGAAGTTTGATGTAGTACGTGTAAAAACAAATTGCTTGGATGAGTTTGCTGCTATGAAACTACAACAGACGGGCTATCCTTCCTATTTCAATGGTGGTGTGCGAAGATACCGTGTAGATTGTGTTGAAGCCCCGCTTCCACCTTTTACACAATCTGACGTAAATTTTGAGTTGTACACGGGTCAACATCCCGATATTTTAGAAGAGATAATGAACGATAGTTGCGGTGACTACCCTATTGGTTATTATCGCACTCCGGGTTTGGCAGAACGTGTTACCAAGCAGATGGAATCAAAATGCCTGTTTGAATTTTATTCGCATTTTAATAACCATTCTCTTTTCGAAAACAACTTTTTGTGGTTTATGAAACTGGCGGATAAGTATGTTGGTTTTATTGCACTGAATGTGTATCGCGAGCAAGATATGGTAGACTCTTCATTGGCAGGTTTTTTAAAGTCACATCAAAGCTTGGGTTTGTTTCCAAACATTCTGCGCCATATCCGACAGTTTTGCAGAGAATCTAATATTACTTATTTCCGTTGTGGCGGACGGAATGAAAATCTCTTTTCGCAAAAAGCATTTGAAAAAGATTTTATGAAATGCGAAGGGGTGGAATACATCTTTCATGTAGTGCCCATGCTTTCAGTTTCAGAGTTGTACTTTCCTGTCAGCACTATTCTGTGTATTTAACGGCAGTCGCGATGATAAGCAGCTCTGGTCTATTTTTTTTACCTATTTATATATCTTTCCATTTAACCTTCATTGGACACAAAAACCGGCAGAGCTACATTAGTTAATGAGAAGTGAGGTAACTTTAGCAGATTGATTTTTTTCTAACACTATTTATCTTCCTTCGATTTTTTCGGAATCAATTCCCACTGATGTAATCCAAGCACTAAACATCAATTTCATCTTTTCTCTCTTCTAGTCGGAATACAACTTCTGTTTTTGGGTTTAATGTAACTATGTTTAGAGTTTGTGTGTCAAGTATATTTTTTTGCTGAAAAATGTCTTGTTTAATTTTATTCTTGCAGCACAATTATTTATTTAGTTCAAAAAAAATAAAGCAGATATTTTTTAAATACAATTTCGAGTATTCAAATGCGGTTTATGAATTTTACAGTAGATTAGGAGGAATTATTTGTCATCCCCTAAATAACTGAATACTAGATTATCGAAACAATTCCTAAGATATGAGTGCAACTTCAGTGGTCGCTTTTTCTGAAATTGAAACCAGATTGCTCGGTTTGAGGATTGGGAGGTATAATACTCAAAGTATTGATACTGATCAGCTAAAGCGTGGAATTGAAGAGGGAAAGTATGATGTGGTGCGAGTAAGAACAAATTGCTCGGATGAGTTTGCTGCTCTGAAATTAGAGCAAACTGGTTACCACGCTTATTTCAATGGAGGGATAAGAAGGTATCGTGCAAACTGTATGGAAGCTCCATTGCCGCCTTTTACCCGCCCAGATGTAAACTTTGAATTATACACCGGTCAATATCCGAAAATATTGGAACATATAATGAGTGAAAGTCTTGGCGATTATCCTATTTGTTATTACCGAACCCCGGGTTTGAATGGCGTTATTACTAAGCAAATGGAATCGAAGTGTCTATTTGAGTTTTACTCTCATTTTAATAACAATTCACTTTTTGAAAACAACTTTTTATGGTTTGTGAAATTAGGGGAAACCTATGTAGGTTTTATTGCTCTGTATATTTACCGAGATAAAGACATGGTAGATTTTACACTGGGTGGTTTTTTAAAGTCCTTTCAGGGAAAGGGACTAGGTCCAAATAACCTTACGCATATCAAACAATTCTGCCGCTCTATAAATATTACTTATTTATCCACTGGAGCAAGAAACGAAAACATGTTTACACAAAAAACTTGTGAAAAAGACAATATGAAGTGTGATGGTGTGGAATATATTTTTCATGTGGTGCCGATGCTTTCATGCAGCAAATAACCTGTACTAATTATAGATTCTCAGTTTATTTTTTGAATATTGCATGACATGGATGAAGAAATAAAACTGAGCGTAATTCTTCCTGTGTATAACAAACAAAATTCGATTAAGCCGGTATTCGAAATACTGGTCTCCACTATCGAAAATCAGCTTAGTATTAACAACTATGAAATTATATTTGTTGATGATGCATCTAACGATAGTTCGCAAGAAGTATTACGGCAATTATCTCATCGTAGCGTAATCATTGCAACGAATATTAAAAATTTGGGGCAGATGAAAACTTTGGAAAACGGACTGAAAATGTCAAAGGGGAGAATAATTGTGATGACCAGTTGCGATCTGCAAAACCCCCTCAGGGAAATAGCAGCATTATACAAAGCTGTAAATGATGGGTATGATTGCGCAATTGCCTATCGTTCCGAGAGGCTGGAAAAGGGGATTTACAGTTCGCTTGCATCTGTATTCTATTATATGCTTTCTGTCTTGTTTCCAAAATTCCCGAAAGGTGGATTTGACTTTGTAGCATTTACCTCAAATATTCGTGAAAAATTGCTGCAAAATGATTTCGATAAAATGTTTTTGCAATTAGAGTTTTTAAGAGTGGCAACCAATATTTTTTGGCTTCCGGTAAAGAGGGACGTTGATGTTCTAGATCGTTCTTCATGGACGCTGAAAATGAGAATTGTTTATGCGATGAAGGTGTTTAGGTATATACTTAAGAAGCAATCGTAAAACAGTACCATGGTTATTATAGGTTTGGGTGGGTATACAAAAGACATATTGAATGATTTATTGCAACAATATAATGCTTCGGACCTTCTCTTTTTTTCCGAGATAACTAATGACAGTAATGAAGAATTTTTTAAAATAAAGAGACTACAGGTTTCTTTACTTTTACAAGACGTTGTTGATCATTTTGAGCAAAAAGACAAACGCTTTTTAGTAACCGTAGGTAATAATAACACCAGATATTCTTTGGTTAAAAAATACACCGCAATGGGAGGAATACCAAGCTCTTTTGTGAGTGGGTCAGCCAATGTAAATTTTCAATTTTCTGAAGTTTCCCAAACAAATACCATAATTATGCACAGTGCTATGATTGCTGCGGGTGCAGTTGTGGAAGAGGGAGTTATCGTCAGCCAATACGCTTATGTGGGACATGAGGTAGTGATAAACAAATACGCTTTTCTAGGTGGCTACAGCGGTATCTCGGTGGGGACTGTAGGCGAATACAGTTTTATTGGATTAAAAACAGTTATTCTTCCAGGTCGAACAGTTGGTAAAAATGCTTTGGTTGGAGCTTACTCCATGGTAAACAAGTCAATTCCCGATAACGTTAAGGCACATGGAATACCCGCTAAAATATCAGGAAAATAATTTCTCGAAATAATTTTTACTTTTGCTTAGGTTGTTATAGGAATCATCTATAGTAACCAAAAATTAAAGCGGAATATTTTTTACATATCTGCTTTACTACACCGATAGGAATCATCTATCATTTTACTATTAATTTTTTATCAAGTTGTTGAAAGGAGTATTTATCTGCTTACAACATTCTTGTGCATAGTTGCAGCAGAACTATCTGAAGCAACAAAATCGGTCATTGCTATGCAAAAAAATGAAGCTGATGTGTTTTCCTATTATGCAAAACGGTTTAGTAATCATACGTTTCTTGTTCATCGGAAAGGGACATTCACGTATAAAGAATTTGCCCGGCTTATAGACAAGTGCCAACATTATTTCCAACCGAAAAAATTTGCTGCGGGAAGTGTGTTGTGCATAGCAGGAAACAACACGCCCGAATATTTGGCTACTGTGTTTGCATGCTTCCGTGCAGGGTATACTATTACTAGTATCAATCCTAATCTTACATCGCATGAAATTATTGAACGCGTTAAGTATGTAAATGCATCTGCTTTACTGGTGCAGCAAAACATTTTTTCAAAGGAAATCCTGCATGATATTTCAGAACAAAATATTTCCTGCTACTTTTTTGATGAAGCGGTTGAAGTACCCGAACAGTCGCTTTCTCCTGCAGTAAATACTTTTAACCCTACTGCCTTTATTCAGTTTACAGGAGGTACCAGCGGAGCATTTAAGGCGGCTGTTATTTCGCATGAAAATATTTTCAATAACGCCATTCAAATGCTCACTCATTATGGTAATAGGCTTGCATTTCAGAAAGAAGTGGTGCTCGTAACCATTCCTTTCTATCATACTTTCTCCTTAGTATTTAATGTGTTTTCGATGATGCGCATTGGAGGTACCTGTATATTGATTGAGAATGTACGCAATCTCGAGGAAGTTTTACAAGCGGCTGCTAAACATCAACCTACTATAATGGTGGCGGTAAATACCATGTACAAAAGAATGATGCAGCATCCCGAGTTTTCGGGAAATGATTTTAGGAGTTTGAAAATATGTATAGGCGGAGGTGAAAAAGTGCAGTCTGAAACAAAAAGCCAATGGAAGGGAAAAACCGAAAAAGAGATCTACGAGGCATACGGACTTACAGAAACTACTGCCATGCTTACCTGTAATCCATTGGATGAACGAAATACTATAGACAGTGTCGGAATTCCTTTGCCCGGAACAATGATTCGAATTTTAGATGAACAATTGAATGAAATTACACCAGTTCGTACTTCAGGAAATATTTGGGTAAAAGGTCCTCAGGTGAGTGCAGGGTATTTTAATAATGAAACAGTTAATCGGGAATTATACCACGAAGGATGGTTTAATACCGGTGATATAGGTGAGTGGGACGAAAATAATTTTCTTAAAATATTAGATAGAAGTAAAGACCTGATTATCGTATCGGGCTTGAAGGTCTATCCTGCCGAAGTTGATGCGGCAATTATGGAAGTACCGGGAATAATAGATGCTGCCGCTCTAGGTATTAAAGATGAGCATACCGGTGAAAAGATAGTTGCTTACATAGTAACTAATACAGAGTTAAGCGATGACTTACTGATGGCTTACTGTAAAACAAAACTTGCTCCATATAAGATTCCTAAAATATTTACTCGAATTGATTCTATCCCCAAATCAAGTATTGGAAAAACAAGTCGCCACTTATTAAAACAAAAATTAAAATTATGAAACAGTTAACCGCTCTTATTTTTTTCTTTCAGTTTTATACCAACGCATTTAGCCAGAATGCAAACAATTCGAACGAAGCAAAAACTGATTCTATCAAACTAACTGAGGTAAATGCAAATGATGTGGTTGTTTCGGTGGCCCGCAGAGAAACGCACCTTCTTCAGTCACCGATTACCATTTTCAGTAAATCGCAAACGGATATTCGCAATAATGCTTCGAGTGATGTGTATTATACTCTTGCCACACTTCCACAGACAGATATTGTTCAACTTGGTGGAAACATAAGGGTGATAAATACTCGAGGGTTTAATGACGCTTTTCAAACACGCTTTGTGCAATTGATAAATGGAGTGGATGTGCAATTGCCCGCCTTGAATGTTGCTACCGGAAATTTAACCGGTCCTATTCCTATTGATATAAAAAGAGCGGAGTTGATTGCAGGACCATCCTCTTCTATGTTCGGAGCCAATGCGTTGCAGGGGTTGTCGAATATGATTACCACAACCCCGTTTGATGAGCGAAAAGTTTCTTTTCAAATAAAAGGCGGCAGTCGTGATTATTTGGATGTACAGGGCCTGGTAAACTATACAGTGCTGAAGAAAAAGAATCTCGGATTCAAATTTGGAGGAGCTTATAATACTATGAAAGATTGGGTGGCTGACGATGCTGTTACTAATGTGTACGGTAAGGTTACATCTAAGTTAGATGTAAAAACCGGGGTACGGAATTTTCTGGCGACCTCTGTTTTACCTGCCACTGATAGTGCATTTTATCTTAGTGCTTTAAATTATTTCGACACACATAACGGCTCGTATATTGCTACTACTACACTTACCGCTCCGGGAATAAAGGAAAGTGATATAACGAACAACCACACAATGTCGGCAAAAGCAGTAGCTGGTGTTTTTTATAATCCTATTAGCAAACTACAAATTGCATATCAGTATAATTTTGCCGTTGGCAAACAGGTTTTGCAAGGTACTACCCGCTATGTTGTAAATACATATTCTCATAAGCATGACTTCGAATTGAGCTATGATAAGTTCAAATTCAAGATAAATTACAACACCGATAAATTTTTCGATTCATATAATCTGCTGCTTACCGGCAACTATATGAGTGCTTCAAATTTTCCGGTGTACAATAATGCTTTACTGAAAAATTATTATGAAAGTGTTTATTTAGCTAGCAGTGGATTCGCAAATAATATTGACTCTGCTTCCTTCAGAAATATTTTCGGCAATAGCCAAACAGTTGCTAAATCGGCTTGGTGGTTAGCAGGAAGCGATACCTTTAATAAAAGGTTACAGCAAATTACCACAAATGCCAATTCGCTTAAAGGTTCTGCCTTGTTAGATGAATCAAAAATTATTCATACCGAAGCATCGTACTCTTTGCCGGTTAAGTTTATGAATATTGATGTGCTC